>DAONEU010000070.1:0-10175 GCA_035403245.1 Bacteroidales bacterium
CGAGCACACGAAATCACTTTCTTCCGAAATCCGCCGGGATCTCACCCCAGCCTTTGGTGTTCCATTTGATTATGGGGGTGGTATAAGTGTTGTTGTTTAGCCAGAATTCGGCTCTGACTAAAAGATCAAAGATGATGTCGTTTTTTTCGGTGGGGAGCACGATCGATTTGTGCTTTTTGTGCCTCACCCAAGCGATGGCGGTGATACTGTCGGAGTATAGCGGAATGGAACTGTTCATCTGCTTTAATAACGCCAATCCGTGAACTAATGCGAGAAACTCGCCAATATTGTTGCTGGCCCCCTGAAATGGTCCTTTGTGAAACCACACTTCTCCGGTACCGGCATAAACACCACGATATTCCATCTGTCCGGTAACCATATTGCAGGCCGCATCAACCGCTAAACTGTTCAAAATCGGTTGCGAATCAGTCGATGAAAGGAACTGAAACTGATCACTTTTACCGATTGCCGGATTTTTTTTATAGTATGCCTTATATCCCTCCTTGAAGGCTTTATTGGCTTCTAACTGAGATTCAAACGCTTTATATTTTGCCCCTTCGAAACCGAAAACTTGATCTTTACAAGAATTCCAGTCTTCGAAAACGCCACAAATTCTGCCGACCCAAACTACGTAGTATTTTTTCTTAGTTGTCATATTAGATTTTATTTGTTATTTTTGCAGAAATATTTGTACAAAAATAAGAAATTATCAAAATAGAAAAGGATATGAAGAACAGATTTTTTAAACAATTAGGAACTAATTTTATAACTGTTGTAGTTTTCAGCGTTTTAATTTTTTCACTCCCATCCTGTAACAAAAATAAACCATTGTTGGATGAAACCAGAACGTTTGCAAATAACAACTGGAATTACGATCAAAGATTTGTTGTTTTTCAAAAACAGATAGAAGCCTCTGAGCAACCTTATGAGATCTATCTTGACCTGGATTTGGAAAAAGATTTGGAATTGGATGAATTTCCTGTGACTGTTTCCATCTATTCTGATAAAGGGGAGGAAACACATAAACAGGTGATTTTCTATTTTCCGGTTGTCGCAGATAATAAAATGGTTGCTCCAAAAGGACCAAAAATTTTAACAAAATTGGTCTATTCAGAGAAATATTTTAACACTTCCGGAACATATACCTTTAAACTGCTCAGAAAAGGCTCAAAATATGATCTTTATGGAATAAAAAACCTTAGATTCAGGGTTCAACCTAAAACTGTAACTGAATAATATTCAGATAGTTCGATTTTTGAATTTTTACTCAAAATAAGTAGCAAAAATGTACGAAACGTTTTTGCTATTTTTGTTTGTAAAAACTTAAAATGAACTGAAATATGCTAGTAAGAACTTATGGTTGCGCACTGATGGGATGCGCTGCAGTACCGATCACCATCGAGGTGAGTGTTGAGATGGGGGTTAACTTTTGTTTGGTCGGTTTGCCCGATAGTGCCGTAAAAGAGAGTCAACAAAGGGTTGACACAGCACTGAAATGTTATGGGTATAAGATTCCCGGAAAAAAGATTGTGATCAACATGGCTCCGGCCGATATCCGTAAGGAGGGATCAGCCTATGACTTAACGCTGGCTGTTGGTATCTTAATCGCTTCGGAGCAAATCAAAGGGTTTGAGATGGTAGAAGATTACTACATCATGGGAGAACTCTCCTTAGATGGCAGCTTACAACCCATAAAAGGGGCGTTACCGGTTGCCATTGAAGCCAAGAAGAAAGGGAAGAAAGGGGTGATTTTACCGATTCAGAATGCCCGGGAAGCCGCCATTGTATCCGATATTGATGTTTTAGGTGTAGAGAATATTAAACAGGTGATCGACTTCTTTAATGATCAGATACCCATTGAAAAAACGGTAGTCAATACCCGAAAAGAGTTTCAGGAGAGTTTGAATGAGTATGAATTTGATTTTTCAGATGTCAAAGGGCAGGAAAACATCAAAAGGGCGCTGGAGATCGCAGCGGGTGGCGGGCACAACGTGATTTTAATTGGTCCTCCGGGGTCAGGTAAAACGATGTTAGCTAAAAGATTACCCTCCATTTTACCACCTTTAACGCTAACAGAAGCATTAGAAACCACCAAGATCCATTCAGTAGCCGGGAAACTGAGTCGCTACTCCTCATTGATCTCCGTCCGACCCTTCAGATCGCCTCATCATACGATTTCCGATGTGGCACTTGTCGGTGGGGGAACCCATCCGCAGCCGGGAGAGATCTCGTTGGCGCACAATGGCGTTTTGTTTTTGGATGAGCTTCCGGAATTTAAAAGAACGGTGCTGGAAGTGATGCGACAGCCTCTGGAAGATCGGTATGTAACGATATCCAGATCTAAGTATTCTGTAGAGTTTCCGGCATCCTTTATGTTTATAGCAGCGATGAATCCTTGTCCGTGTGGAAACTACAACCATCCAAAAATCGAGTGTTCCTGCGGTTTAGGCGTCGTTCAGAGGTATCTGAATAAAGTATCAGGGCCCTTAATGGATCGAATTGACATTCATGTAGAAGTGATTCCGGTGACCCATGAAGAATTAGCATCGCAGGCACCGGTAGAGAAGAGTGAAGTGATCCGGAAAAGGGTAGTAGAAGCGCGGGAGATGCAGAAACAGCGCTTTATCGCATTTCAGAATGTATATTGCAATGCCCAGATGAGTAGCAAGTTGGTCAGAAAGTTTTGTGTGATATCGGATGCGAGCCAACAACTTTTAAAGAATGCGATGGAGAAGTTAGGGTTATCGGCACGGGCTTATGATCGAATTCTGAGGGTTGCCAGAACCATCGCCGACTTGGATCAATCGAAAGAGATAGAGATTGAACACTTGTCGGAAGCGATCAATTTCAGGAGTTTGGATCGGGATAGCTGGGGAAAGTAAAGGGGCTACAAATCTTTAAGCGATTTATTCAATTGTCTCGATTGCGATGATATTGCTGTAACCGGTACCTGCATTGGTTTTCACATAAGCTCTAATAAAATAGGTTACATCCACTTGAGGTAGTCTGGTTTTGTATTCATAAATCATACTGGTTGAGTTTTTTTCAACTAGTTCAACAGTAGAGTATTGATCTAAATGGGAAGGTGTTGAACTTAAGCTATAAATTCCTCCTTGTTCAGAAAAATTTGTACATCCACCGTTATCAATAATAGTTACTTTACAAGTAACAGTTTGATTAGAAGGGTCATAATTGGCAGTCATTTTTAAAATGGGTGGTTCAAATTTAGCGCATCCAAACAATGTAACTGCAATAAAAGCTAACAAAACTAAAATTTTTCTGTTCATTTTGATTTGATTAAATTAAGAGTACAAAAATAGAATTTTTTTTTCAAATCTACGCTAAATTTAAACGCTTTTTTATATATTTTTGTAACTTACAAAAAAAAGATATGGAATTATCAAAAATTATCAAAAATAAATATCTGAATAAATTTTTAAATACTCACAAGGTGTTAAGAAAGAAACAGATAGTTTCTTTAGATAATGCTAAATCTATCGGGATTCTGGCTGAAATAACAGATGAAAATTCGTATAAACAGATTTATGCTTTATTTACTAAATTGCAAAGTTTAGAAAAGTCGGTATGGTTGATGTGTTACGTGAACGAAAAGTCAGTTCCTTATTATTGTTTACAACAACTTACAGCTGATTATTTTTGTAAAAAAAATCTAAATTGGTTTGGAAAACCTGACTTTGTACAAATGAAGGATTTTCTAGCAAAAGAGTTTGATATGTTGTTAGACTTTAATACGAATGCTTATCAACCTAATGAATTTATTCTATCCCAAACAAATTCCAAATTTATTATTGGAACCATCAAAGAATTTCAACCACTTTACGATTTATATATCGAAACAGAAAACAATAAAGATCAAATTGAATTATTAAAACATATTCATCACTATTCAAAAAAACTTACCGGCGAATGATATTAAAGGATGCACTTAAAGGAGTTGGGGTAGCTATGGTTACTCCATTTTTAGATAATAAGCAAATCGATTTTGAAAATTTAAAACGATTAACACATCAATTAATCGAAAATAATGTTGATTATTTAGTTCTTCTTGGAACAACAGGGGAAACACCAACCTTGAACATAGAAGAAAAAAATCAAATTATCAGAACAGTTGTGGCGGCAAATAATCAAAGAGTTCCCATTATTGTTGGGATTGGTGGATATTCTACCCAAGAGGTAGTTGAGCATTTCGATTGCATTGATTTTGATGGAGTACATGCCATTTTATCAATAACTCCTTACTATAATAAACCTTCACAAGAGGGTTTATATCAACATTTTAAAGTGATTTCAGATCATTCTCCACTTCCTATCATTTTGTACACTATTTTCTCCAGAACAAATTGTAATTTAGAACCTGAAACGACCCTTAAATTAGCTCAAATACCAAATATTATTGGAATTAAAGAAGCATCCGGAAATATGAATCAGATCATGTATTTATTAAAACATAAACCTGCTGATTTTCTGGTTATCTCGGGAGATGACGCTATAACACTTCCTTTAATGGCTGTTGGCATGAGTGGGTTAATCTCTGTTGTTGCAAATGCATATCCAAAAGAGGTTGCTGATATGGTTCATTACGCTATGGAAGGAAAATTTGATCAGGCACGACAAATTCATGAAGATATTTTAGATATTACTCAAGCTTGTTTTAAAGAGGGTAGCCCTTCAGGAATTAAAGCATTTTTATCTCTGCAAAATAAAATCCAATACAAAATGAGATTACCATTAACCCCTGTTTCTGAATCTCATTTTGATTACATTAAATCGATCTTTAAGAGTTAATATATGAAGCGTTTAGTAATCCTTTTACTCGCCATTTTTCTATATCAATCATCATTTACCCAAACAAGTAATGATCTAATTCGAATAGTAAATCAATATCCCGGTGTTTATGTTGATGTAGTTGTAAATTCTAAAGAGGAGGTTCAACACTTAGTCAAAGATTTCTCTATTGAGAGAGGTGATGTTAAGAAGAATGGATCTCAATACAATGTAAAAATATGGATTACCAAGATTTACATCGATAAATTTATTGAAAAAGGGATCGCGTATCAAATAGACTCAACATCTATTGTTGGATCAAATGAAAAACCTGCGTTGACGATGGCCACTACCGTAGAACAAATGGCGAGTTGGAATCGTTATCCGACCTATTCAGTTTATTTGCAAATGCTTACGAATTTTCAAAACAATTTTCCAACCATTTGTAAAATTGATACCATTTTAGCTCAAACCAATTTGAATCATGCTATTTTAGCAGCCAGAATTACGAATCCATCCAGTGATAATCAAAATAAACCTGCATTTTTATATTCAGCTTGTATACATGGGGATGAAATCTGTGGATATGTGACCATGTTGCGATTAATTGATTTTATTTTGAATAATCCTAATGATAGCTTGGTGCAAAAAATTCTAAATAATGTAGTTTTATATATTTGTCCATTAGAGAATCCTGATGGTACATTTCCATCTAATAATAATTCAGTTTCAGGGTCTGTTCGTTCCAATTCATCAGGTTATGATTTAAACAGGAGCTATCCGGAGGCAGGCTTTACTTCGCAACCCAACGTGACGATCAATGAGATCACATCCATGTTGAATTTTATAGATCAAAAACAGATTATGATGTCAGCCAATTTTCATGGGGGAGCAGAATTATACAATTATGCCTGGGATTCCTGGACATCATCCGAAAGAGAACATCCGGACACAGACTGGTGGATCAGAATTGGCAATGGATTTGCAGACACCGTTCATGTTTATGCACCATCCACCTATTTTGTTGATGAAGGTGGTATTACCAATGGAGGAGACTGGTATGTTGTAACTGGTTCCAAATTAGATTGTCTCAACTATTATCATCAATGTAGAGATGTGACCATAGAAATTGCAAGTGAAAAAAAGACCAGCACATCCACTTTACCAAATTTCTGGAACTATCTTCACAGATCTTTGTTGCATTATACTTATGAAGCCTCGTTAGGGTTTTATGGTCAAATTACCGATTCTGTGACTCAAGCTCCAATAGAAGCACTCGTATTTATTACATCTCATGACAATATTCAATCGAATGTTTTCTCTTATTTACCATCAGGGAACTATTTTAGACCAATTAAATCGGGTAGTTATAGTATAACGTACAGCTCACCGGGGTATAGATCGAAAACAATAGCATTAAATATTCAAGATGGGGAAAGAATACATCAGGATGTACAATTGGTCCCCAATAATTATAATGTTCAGGGGCTCAATTTGGAACAACTCATCACGATCTATCCAAATCCATCCAATAATCAGATCAAGATAGATTTTGGAACACTGACTGAAACACATAAGAAGATCACCCTAATATCGATGAAAGGGGAAATCATAAATTCGCAGATTTGTAATGAAAATCAAATGATAATAAATATTCAGAATTTAGCGGCGGGGGTATATTTTGTAAAATTTGATATTGAAGGGGAGGTTGTGGTGAAGAAGGTTGTGGTTGATTAGAGTTTGAAATTTTTATTATATCAATAGCTCTGCACTAATGTGCGGAGCTATTGATTTTGTGGGATGTAAAATCGACTTGAAATGAAGCGATGAACTAAAATAAACTATTCTCATAAAAGTAGGGTACAGTTTCAATGCAGAAATTAATCTTTTTATAAGATCTTTTAAGTGAATAATTTAAATAAAATTTTAACCTACTTTTATAAGAATATAAAAGTAGTACTCCGACGGGAGATCAACACTGAGTTAGGGATGTGGAGAGCACATAAGGCGATATGAACAGAATTATTTCCCAGAACCTTTTAACACAATCAAAGCAGTATATATCAGGATCTTAAAATCCATCTGAAGTGACATATTATCAAGATATAATATATCCCATCTTAAGCGTTCAACCATCTCATCGATGTTTTCAGCATATCCAAATTTGACTTGTCCCCAGGAAGTCATTCCAGGTTTAATAGTTAGTAACAACTTGTAATATGGGGCTACTTTAATGATTTGGTCAATATAATATTGTCTTTCAGGACGAGGTCCAACCAATGACATGTCACCTTTTAATACATTGAAAAACTGAGGAATCTCATCTAATCTAGATTTCCTCATGAATTTTCCAAAGTTTGTAATTCTGGAGTCTGTCTTACTTGAAAGCATGGGAGTTCCTTGTTCAGCATTAACTACCATAGATCGAAATTTGATTATTTTGAAAGCTTTACCTAATAAGCCAACTCTTTGTTGAGTGTAGAAAATGGGACCTTTTGATGTGGTTTTGACACCAATTATTAGAAATAAATAAAGGGGCGATAAAATGATTATCGCTAAGGTTGAAAGAAAAATATCGGTTGCTCTTTTGAGATATTGTTGCCAAGTGGTCAATTTCTCATGGGAAATGGTGATTAATGGCTCTTGTAAAACATTAAGAGTCCTAATGTTACCTAAAATAAAGTCTTGAGTCTGAGGAATAATCTTCAATACAAGATTACGGGAATATCCAACAGTAGATATGATGGTTTCAATATATTTTCTTTTACCATTTTGAATAGCAATGATCAATTCATCAATATGATAAGTTTGAATCAAATCTGTTAAATCTTCCATTTTTCCTAGGCAGGGAAGTTTGGTAGATAACGCTTGATCTGTTTCGTCAGGAACTGTTACGTAACCAATAATATATTTTTCTATTGATTTTTGTTGTTTGGTAATATTGAGATACGTTTGCAAAGCGATTTGGTCACTACCGACAATAATGGTATTAAAACCAATTAATCCTTTAGAAATACTTCTGTTTACAATGGTTGTGATAATTGCTCTTGGGATATATATGAGGAAGAATTGTAAAATGAAAT
Source organism: Bacteroidales bacterium (assembly GCA_035403245.1). Lineage (GTDB taxonomy): Bacteria > Bacteroidota > Bacteroidia > Bacteroidales > WCHB1-69 > UBA5429. The sequence goes on from DAONEU010000070.1 coordinate 7,869, forward strand.
AGATCAAAAAATACTTTACCAATTCAAATTGACGGATATTCTCACTTCTCACTTGATCATCTAAAATAAAGATAAAGAAGAAAAGTAAAGTTCCCATTAAAGTGATCCAAAAGGTTAGTCCAAACTCCTGGATTCTGGATTTTCTATATAATTTTGTGTAATATCCAGATATTGTGTATAATAAGAACCACAAAGGGATAATAAAAAGGGCACCGAGATATAAGTTTTTATCATGTAAAACTGAAGTGGAAAAATCAGGATAGAAATAGGGATTGATATTGAATTTTCTGTACATGAAAAACAGAATCCATGTAATAACTGAAGCTAGAATATCAAAAGACAGATAAGAAAAGAGTAGTTTTTTTCGACTCATAACTATTCAAATGTGATCAACTTAATATTATCAAAACAGAAATTTGTAACATTATTGTTACTCAATCTATTGCCGGTCATAACTAATTCAACGCCAATGGTAGCAGCTGAACTGGTATAGTCAGTTAGAGTACTGGTGAGATTAATATAGATCTTTTTCCAAACACCGTTGGTTTTATTTACAGTAATTAATGAAACAGGAGATATTGTCCCTGTAGCTGTATGAATAAAAAGTTCAATAGCGATATCATTATCACATTTATAATCCATTTCCCAGAAGGTGAAATTTCCGCTTCCTTTTAAGTAGTATATAGGACTTTTAATATCAAAATATTCGATTGAATCTTGAAGAGTAATTTTACCTATAGTTTTATTTTCTTCAGTTGTAATTTGCATATTAACACCATCAGCGTCAATACTAGAAAATTCAGTACTTTGTTCAAAAGTTTCTAAAAGTGGAAATTTTACTGCGGAAGCATATTTAAATTTTACATTTCGATCAGCAAGTCTATAGGTTTTTTCTTTATCCATATAATAAGTTGTATTAAATGGAGCTAAGAAAGGATAAACAGGAATCATAGTTGACACACCGTTTAATCTTATACCGGGAACTAATTGTACAAAGTTTGAATCGGTATAGTTAGGTAAAATTGGAATTTTACAGGGAAGTTCCCAGCAACCTAAGTTTTTCCCGTTAACATATACCCAAACATCTTTAAAATTCTGAGAAGCAATAGCATTAAGTTCAAGTTCACCATAAGCTTCATCTTGATCATCATTAAATGTTGAGACATCCACACAATTTTGAAAATCTTCTTTAGTAATAACCAAATAAGTGGGTGTTAAGTCAGTGTCATCACAGGAAGAGACAAACAAAACTAAAACGGCAAAAAACAACAGGATATAACTTTTTTTCATAATCATTCAACGCAAATAAAATCGTAATATTTTAATAATGTTAATAAAGTTGATAACTTAAATATCAAATTTTTTAATGGCTACAAAAGTATGAAAAAAATCCTTGTTATCTAGTCATTTTTTTTGTATATTTGCCTACTAATTTAATTTTCCAATGGAATATCTACAAGGTGCCAAAAAAGGTTTGATAACACTTTTAAAGAACAAAGGGATTCATGATGAGTCTGTTTTGGATGCGTTTGATAAAGTAGAAAGGCATCTGTTTGTAGAATCGTTTTTATGGTCCCATGCTTACGAAGATATTGCATTACAGATCCATTGTAATCAGACCATTTCCCAGCCATATACTGTCGCATTTCAGACCCAATTACTAGAGATTAAGAAAGGGGATAAAGTACTGGAAATTGGTACAGGATCTGGATTTCAAGCAGCTATTTTGAGTCAGATTGGGGCCAAAGTGTATTCGATTGAAAGACAATATGACTTATATAAAAAAACCAAGAAACTCTTAGAAACAATAGATTATCGAATAATCACATTTTTTGGAGATGGGTTTGAGGGAATTCCGAAATATGCACCGTTTGATAAGATGATTGTTACCTGCGGGGCACCCAATGTTCCAACTTCATTATTAAAACAATTAAAAATTGGTGGAATCATTGTTATTCCGGTAGGAGAGGGGACTCAGAAAATGCAAAGGCTCACTAAAATTAACGATGAGCAATATAAGGAAGAGGCTTTTGGAGATTTTGTATTTGTTCCGATGTTAAGAAATACATCAGAAACCAAAGATCATTTTTAAATAAATAGATGTTTAGCTATCAGCTATCAGTTTTTTACTTCTTACTTTTTACTTCAAAAAACTCTTAATTCTACACTTTTATCTTTTAACTCTTTTGGGCATTCCCCTAAGCAGCTCAACTTGTGGGGTACCTGGCCTTCTCCCTAATGCAGGGTTTCCATCCCGACGGAGCACTTCTCCCATATTCTAATAAATGTTGGTTAAAATTCTTCGTA
>DAONEU010000071.1:0-9938 GCA_035403245.1 Bacteroidales bacterium
ATCATCATCCGGTACTATAAGGAGTCTGTTGAATACAGTAAGAAGTTGATCCGAATGTTTGAAATTGAACGCTTGTATTTATCCTCCAGAATTGCCCCACACTATTTTTCCAATGTTATTTTCTCTATGCAAAACCTTTTAATGACAGCCGATCGCGACACTTTTAAACACCAGCTGGAAAAACTGGAACATGTGATCAGTTATATGATGGTGGACTCCGTGAAAGAGCAAGTAACCTTGAAAGATGAAATTCGGTTTTACGATAGCTACGTTGAATTAGAGAAAATTAGACACGCCTCTTACATCGATTATTCAGTTCAGGCTGAAAGAGTTGACTTTATGATTTATCTGGCGCCATTGTTGTTTGAGAATCTGATTTGTAATGCGTTTAAGTTTTGTCCCCATGATGGAACCGGTTACGTGAAAACTAAATATGAACAACCGGATGAACACACCTTATTATTTACTTGTGAAAACAATATTTCACCAACCATTATCAATCGAAAAGGGAATGGAAAGGGATTGCCCAATCTTCAAAACCGTTTAGAGTTGATGTATCCCAAAAAACACACTTTGGAATTTGAGAATAAAGACGATAAATTTTTTGCTAAACTCTTAATACAATTTTAATTATGGATAAAAGTAGATATCATTTCGTAATCGTTGATGATAATCCCAATGTACCCACTACACTATCTTATTTGTTTAATTTGCATAATCTAAACGCAGAGTGGACCTATTTCAATAATCCTGTAAAAGCATTAGAATTTTTCAGATCACACACTTGTGATTTATTGTTTTTGGATGTAGAGATGCCTGAAATGTCCGGTTTTGAGCTCTTGGAAAAGATGCCTAGTCCACCGTTTACTGTGATTCTTACCACCTATTCAGAAAAATATGCCGAGCGTGCTTTTGTCTATTTGGAAAGAAACCTCCTGGATTTTGTGTCTAAGGATCTTTTGATTCCTAATTTCAGAAGAATAAAAGAACGTTTTCTCAATAGACACCGGGATGATTTCTTTTTAGTAAACAGAAATTCTATCTCTGATGAATTGATCAAGATACCCATCAGTGAGATCAAATATTTCTTAAAAGATAAAGACTACGTATATGTTGTTGTAGCTAATTCACCTGAGAAGGAGTTTTACATGAAGCTTCCTTTTTCAGTATTACCCACTTTATTACCACAAGATTCCTATTTTGACGCCCGTAGAGGGATCATTATCATGTTAGCACATGTTGAAAACTATCGATTGGGAACAGTAACGATGGGAACAGATGTAAACGGGAATCTCATCGTGATGAAGATCTCATACAGACAACATGGAAAGTTTATCAAACAGCTACGGGCACGACATTCTTTAATCACTTTAACTGAGAAAGAGAATCCTTTCAAATAGTTAGGTTGCCCCCAAAAAAAATATAAAATAATACAATATTTTTAATACCACATCGTTTGGAAGTCAGAACTTTTTAAACTACTTTTTAATTTAATTTAATATGAATACACAAGTTGATATCAGGGAATTAAATGAACGCATTCAGCGTGAAAGTTCATTTGTGGACATGGTAAACATGGAAATGAACAAAGTTATTGTGGGTCAGAAACACATGGTTGAGCGACTACTAATCGGATTGCTTACTAATGGGCATATTTTATTGGAAGGGGTTCCGGGTTTGGCTAAAACATTAGCAATTAAATCTTTGGCGAACATTATCAGCGCAAAATTCAGCCGAATTCAGTTTACACCAGATTTGTTGCCAGCGGATTTGATTGGAACCATGATCTACAGCCAGAAGAAAGAGGAATTTATTGTAAAAAAAGGACCTCTTTTCGCCAACTTTATTTTAGCGGATGAGATTAACAGGGCTCCTGCAAAAGTTCAAAGTGCACTTTTAGAAGCAATGCAAGAAAAACAAGTGACTATTGGAGAGCAAACCTATCGTCTAGAGGAACCATTTTTAGTGATGGCAACTCAAAACCCGATTGAGCAAGAGGGAACCTATCCGCTTCCTGAAGCACAAGTGGATCGTTTCATGATGAAAGTGGTGATTCAATATCCAACTAAAGAGGAAGAAAAATTCATTTTAAGACAACATTTGGAAGCCTCCTTGCCTACAACCAGCACTGTTTTAAAACCTGAGGATATCTTAAAAGCAAGAGAGATCGTTAAAGAAGTATATATTGACGAAAAGATCACCAATTATATAACAGATATCGTATTTGCAACCCGATTTCCGGCTCAATATAAGTTGGATCAATTCACCAATATGATCAATTATGGGGCTTCTCCACGTGCAACGATCAATTTAGCTTTGGCATCACAAGCGTATGCATTTATCAAGAGAAGGGGTTATGTGATTCCAGAAGATATCAGAGCGGTTTGCCATGATGTATTAAGACATCGTATTGGTTTAACTTATGAAGCTGAAGCTGAGAATATTACATCTTCAGATATCATCAATGAAATCTTAAATACAGTTGAGGTTCCTTAGTCAAAACATTTTTAAACAGAGTGACCAACTTAAAAGTTTAAGAAAATGGAATCTACAGAATTATTAAAGAAAGTCAGAAAAATTGAGATCAGGACTCGGAAAGTGACGCAACAAATCTTTTCTGGACAGTATCATAGTGCGTTTAAGGGGCGTGGAATGACATTCAGTGAGGTTCGGGAGTATCAGTATGGTGATGATATTCGGAACATTGACTGGAATGTGACGGCACGTTTTAATCATCCATATGTTAAGATTTTTGAAGAGGAGCGGGAGATGACAGTGATGTTGCTGATTGATGTAAGTGGATCGAATCGCTTTGGGACGAGGAACATGTTTAAGTCCGATTTAATCACTGAATTATCTGCTGTTTTGTCATTTTCAGCCATTTCGAATAATGATAAAGTGGGGGTGATTTTTTTCAGTAATAAAGTGGAGAAATTTATACCTCCTAAGAAAGGGAGATCACATATCCTTAGAATCATCAGAGAGTTAGTTAATTATGAGCCTAAAGAACAGAAAACCAATATTTCAGAAGCATTACGTTATTTAACCAATTCGAATAAAAAGAAGTGTACAGCGTTTATTCTGTCCGATTTCATCGATGATGAGTTTGAGCAGGCTTTAAAGATAGCCTCGAACAAGCATGATTTGGTAGCCTTACAGGTAGTGGATCGAGGGGAACGAAATTTACCTGATGTTGGCATCGTTATGATGAAAGATCCTGAGAGTGGGGAGAAGCGATATATTGACACGTCGGATGGAAAGGTTCGGAGATCTTACGGGGAATGGTGGAATTGGCAGTACAAGAAAAGTGGGGAGCAATTTAAAAAATCGGGAGTTGATAGTACGATTTTATACACGGATGTAGATTATATTAAGTCGTTGACAGAATTGTTTAAAAGGCGTGGTGCTTAGTATAAGGTACAGAAAATTAGAAAATTAGGGAAGAAGTGGGTGAAGGATACAAATTTTTAAAAATATTTTTCATTTTTAGCTTTTCGTATAGAAAAAAGTTGTATTTTTGCAGCCTCAAAAAAGAATGCGTTTCAAAATAGAAAAAATAGACGAAGATGAAAAAAGAATTAATTCAATATGTAGAGGATAACTTAGTATCAACAAAAGAGTTTCCAAAATTTAAAGCTGGGGATACTATCACTGTTTCCTTAAGAATTGTTGAAGGATCTAAAGAAAGAATACAACAGTTTCAAGGTGTAGTTATACAAATTGGTGGTGAAGGCGTTACTAAAACTTTCACTATAAGAAAAATATCTGGTGGAATTGGCGTTGAAAGAATTATCCCATTTGCATCTCCATTTATTTCTGAGATTACTGTAAACAAAAGAGGGGTTGTTCGTCGTGCACGTATTTACTATCTTCGTCAACTTACCGGTAAGAAAGCTCGTATTAAAGAAAGAAGAGGAAAATAATCATAGTAAGAGCGGCGTTTGCCGCTCTTTTCATTTAAATCCTATTTTTTTCCTATTTTTGCAAACCAAAATTCACAAATATGGCATTAATTGATTCTTTAGAAAAAAACGGCAACATTTTATTCAAAAAACGTGGAATTATTCCTTTGTACATTTTAATTGTAGCCATTCCCATTTTATTATTTGGAAATTATTTTTTTTATGAATCTATAACTCCTGAGACAGGTGAAGGGATTGTTAAACCGATCGTTTTTGTTATTTCATTACTGATTTCAATCTCTGGTTTAGTGATTCGTTGTTATGCGATTGGAACCACACCCCATGGAACATCGGGAAGAAATACCGACAAACAAGTTGCCAAACAATTAAATTCTAAGGGGATTTATTCGATTGTAAGACATCCATTATATTTAGGGAACTATTTGATGTGGGCAGGTTTTTTGGTCTTTACATTCGATATTTTACTATTTATCATCGTTTCTTTATTGTTTTGGTTGTATTACGAAAGAATTATGTTTGCTGAAGAACGTTTTTTAGAGAAACAATTTGGAGAATCCTATTTGGACTGGTCCAGAAAAGTACCAGCGTTTATACCAGCATTTCGACAATTTGAAAAAAGTGAAATTCCATTTTCATTTAAAACAGTTTTAAGAAGAGAATACACCGGAATATTTGCGATCACTTTGATTTACACTATTGTGGATTACGTGACAGCTTACCGTTTTGATTTATTAGAGCTAGGGGATCAATTTCCCTTTATTCCGATTCGAATCTCATTTTATGTTTTATGTTTTATGTTGATTGTGATGTTAACTTTAAGAACCTTAAAACATCATACAAAGGTTTTAGATCGGGTAGAAGGTAGAGATTAATTTTTTCAATTTTTAAAAATATTTTTTATGAAAGTATCACATATTGAGCACATTGGAATTGCTGTAAAAGATTTAAAAACAGCTATACCTTATTATGAATCGATCTTAGGATTAAAGTGTTACAATGTTGAAGAGGTTATTGATCAAAAAGTTAGAACAGCTTTTTTTATGGTTGGACAGACCAAAATTGAGTTGTTGGAGCCAATGAATGAAGAGAGTACTGTAGCCAAATTCATTGAGAATAAGGGAGAAGGAGTTCATCACTTAGCATTTTGTGTAGATGATGTTGCAGCTTCATTAGAAGAGGCTGAAAGTAAAGGGGTTAGGTTGATTGATAAAGCACCTAGACAAGGGGCTGAAGGGCTTCAGATTGCGTTTTTGCATCCTAAATCAACTCAAGGTGTTTTAACCGAGTTATGTGAGAAACCTGCTGAAAAGTAGCAACCATGATTTATAAAGATTTCAGTATATTTGAGGTAGCGATGCTGATGAGTTTTGCTATGAGTTGGCCATTTTCCATTATTAAATCACTAAAAACGAAGTTTGTATTGGGAAAGAGTCTATCGTTTATGATCATTGTATTAATTGGGTATATTTTTGGGATTATCCATAAATTTATGTATTCATTAGATGTAGTGATTATTTGTTATTTCTTCAATTTTCTATTGATTAGCCTGGATATTATCCTTTATTTTTATTATGCTCCCAAAAATAAAAGGGAGATAAAAGAAAAAAATATCGAATTTTAATTTTTTTTACAAAATAATTGCCGATTTATATCGTTTTTTTTATATATTTTTGCAAATTGAAATAAAAAAGCTATGGTAAAGAAAAAAATTCTCTTTATAGCACCCGCTATATACCCTTATTTGGAAGAGAACTATATCTCATCAATTTGCAGATACTTGCCGCAAGGCATCCAAGAGAAAGAAAATGAAATCAGAACATTCATGCCAAAGTATGGCTGTATCAATGAAAGAAAGAATCTACTCCATGAAGTAATCAGATTATCGGGACAGAACATAATTATTGAAGACACTGATCATCCTTTGATCATTAAAGTTGCTTCTTTACAAACTGTCAGGATGCAGATTTACTTCATTGATAGTGAAGATTTTTTCCACCGCAAGAATTTGTTTTGTGATGATGAAGGTAGATTTTTCTCAGACAATGACTCCAGATTGTTGTTTTTTGCAAAAGGGGTAATTGAAACTGTTAGAAAATTGGGTTGGAATCCGGATATTATTCACTGCCATGGTTGGATCACTTCACTCGTACCACTATTTATCAGAACTTGTTACAAAGATAATCCTTTGTTCCAAGATACAAAATTGATTTATTCGGTCTATAATGACCATTTTGCAGATAAGTTTTCAAATAATTTTGCTAAAAAATTAAGAATAACAGGAATTCCAACGGATGCATTATCGAATTTTAAAAAAGCGGGTTATGAAACCGTTATTAAATCGGCTATTGATAATTCTGACGCTGTTGTTATCGGGCATCCTGATGTTAAGAAAAGCATTGTTAGTTATTTAGAAAAACTCACCGAAAAACCTATTTTGGTGCACCCTGACAAAGAGGACTATATTGAAGAATACGATCAATTTTATTCAGAAGTATTAGAATTTAACCCTGTTGTTCAATAACCTTTTTAAATGAGAAAACTATCTCTATTAGTACTTACTTTCGTTGCACTTGTTTTTGTTAGTTGCGATGATGAATTAACATCTTTAGGACTAAATCTACGTAACCCCAATGATTTGTTGGGAACCTCTTTCATGGATTCCACAACCCTTACAGCACAATCTATCTTAGATGATACGATCGCTTCAACCGGTTTGGGGAGTAATGTGATTGGATATGTCAATGATCCTACTTTTGGAATTACAAAAGCTTCAGTCTATTCACAATATTTGTTGTCTGGAAATAGTGTGGATTTTGGCACAGCTCCTGTTCTGGATTCAGTGATTTTGACTATTAGAGTGGGTGGTTTTTTCGGAGACACCACTACAGCTTTGCCGATCAGAGTGTATGAACTAGACCAAAAGTTGTATTCTGATTCTACTTATAGAGTTTCCAGTACAGTGGCTCATAAAAGTGAGAATTTGACTTATGATCCCAATTATAGCGTCAGACCTTCTCCAACAACCAGAGTATTAATAGATACCAATTCTTATGATGCCCATTTAAGGATTCGATTAACAGATGATTTTGGTTTGCATTTTCTTCAAAATTCTAGTTCTATGGTGAATGATGCAACATTTGCTAATTTTTTCAAAGGGCTTTATATTACTGTTGAAAATCCACAAGGAACAGGATCTTTGTTATATGTTAATTTAACTAGCTCCATTTCAGGAATATCCATTCACTATAAGAAAAACGGAATTAACAAACGATATGCATTGGTAAGCAATTCAACTGCCGTTAGATTCAATAATTTTGAACATAATTATATAACTGGACAAACGCAAGGGAATAACGATTTTGTTTCTGAAGTGATCAATGGTATTCCGACAGGTGGACATGATGCAGTAGGTCAAGATAAGCTTTATCTTCAACCAACTGGCGGAGTAAAAATGAAAATCGGATTTCCAACGATAAAAAACACTTTTAAAGATAAGAATATCGTGATCAATAGAGCAGAATTGGTGATTACCAATATTTCTGAAGATGAAGCCCATTTTTTTATGCCTGCTTTACTTGCTATTCAAGGAGTAAAGAGCGATGGAACAATCACTTATTTACCGGATGATGCTTATTTTACTACTACCGACTATTATGGTGGAAGCTATAATACTTCCAAAAAGGAATATCGAATTAGAATAACAAACTATATCCAAGACTTAATTTTAAGAGGTCAATATAAAGATTATTTTTATTTAGTTGTCTCTGGAGCAGGTGTTAGAGGTAATAGATTAATAATGGGAGGGTTAAATCCTCAAGACGAAAATACAAGATTGCGTTTGGAGATCTCCTATACGGAATACTAATTGAATAATTTAAATTTTATTTTATTATGTGTGGAATTGTCGCATATACCGGAAGTAGAAATGCTTATCCGATTTTAATTAACGGTCTTAAGAGATTAGAATACAGAGGATATGATAGTGCAGGTGTTGCTTTGATGCAAAATGGCCAGATATCCTTGTACAAATGTAGAGGTAAAGTAGCCGACTTAGAAGCATATTGCTCGGATAAAGATACCTTATCCAATATAGGAATTGCACATACCAGATGGGCAACACATGGGGAACCAAATTATCAAAATGCACACCCCCATTTATCCGTGGATGGAAAATTAGCGCTTATCCATAATGGAATTATTGAAAACTATTTGAGTTTAAAGAAAGAACTAACTGAAAAAGGATATGAATTTTTAAGTAATACCGATACTGAAGTTTTAGTGCATTTGGTTCAAGATATTGCAAAAACTGAAAATGTGGACCTGGTAGAAGCTGTTCAACTGGCCATGTCTGTGGTTATTGGTACTTATGCTGTTGTTATTTTATCTTCTGATCATCCACAACAGTTGATCGTAGCCAAAAAAGGGAGTCCTTTGTTAATAGGCATTGGGAAAAACGAATATTTTGTTGGTTCTGATGGTGCTCCCATGGTAGAATTTACCAATAAAGTAGTTTACCTAGAGGACGAAGAAGTTGCTGTGATCCATCCGGACAGAAAGTTAGAGATAACCAATATTCGAAATGAAAAAAAGAAGCCTTTTGTTGAAAGATTAGAGATGAAATTGGAACAACTTGAAAAAGGTGGCTTTGAACATTTCATGTTAAAAGAGATTTTTGAACAACCCAAAGCTATCTCAGACTCTATGAGAGGAAGGATCAACACCAAGAAAGATGTTGTTGCTCTAGGTGGAATTATTGAATACGAAAGTAAAATGTTACATGCCGGTAGATATATCATTGCTGCATGTGGAACATCATGGCATGCCGGATTGGTTGCTGAACATCTTTTTGAATCGTTGGTTCGGGTTCCGGTTGAAGTGGAATATGCATCAGAATTCAGGTATCGTAATCCGATTATCAGACCGGATGATGTGTTGATTGTTATTTCACAATCGGGAGAAACAGCTGATACTTTAGCCGCTATTGAATTAGCCAAGAGTAAAGGGGCTACCGTAATTGGTATTTGTAATGTAGTAGGATCCAGTATTGCCAGAAATACACATGCAGGATCTTATACACATGCCGGTCCCGAAATTGGGGTAGCATCAACAAAGGCGTTTACAGCTCAAGTAACAGTATTATTTTTGATGGCATTAAGTTTAGCCAGAAAGAAAGGGGAAGTTTCATTATCTATGTATCACCATTATATTAGTGAATTAGAGGCCATTCCTGCTAAAATTGAGTCCATTTTAGCTCAAAATGAATATATCAAAGAGATTGCACATGAGTTTGTTCACACTCAAAATGCCATTTATTTAGGTAGAGGTGTTAATTTCCCTGTTGCCTTAGAGGGAGCTTTAAAACTTAAAGAGATATCCTACATTCACGCTGAAGGATATCCTGCAGCTGAAATGAAACATGGCCCAATTGCATTGATAGATAAATTTATGCCGGTTGTTGTTATTGCAACGGAACAAGAAACTTACGATAAGGTCGTGAGCAATGTTCAAGAGGTGAAAACTAGAAATGGTAAAATAATTTCTATCGTTTCTGAAGGTGATGAGATCGTGAAAAGTATGTCTGATTATTGTATTGAAATACCTAAAACGGATGAGTTATTATCCCCACTTGTTGCCTCGATACCATTACAACTATTAGCATATCATATCGCAGTAGCTCGCGGTTGTGATGTAGATAAACCTAGAAATTTAGCAAAATCAGTTTCTGTGGAATAAATCAGATAGGATATTCATAATTATCGGCAAATGTTAAATAAAAATTTTAATTTTTTTTAACATTTGCCGTTTTTTTATGGATTTTTTAGCAAAAAAGTGGTAACTTTGCACCCGTTATTAAAAAATGACAAAATTAAGTTAATCATTTAAAAATCACATAATTATGACAATGCAAGAAAAAATCAAGCAACTACTTGAATTGAGAGAACAAGCTCGTTTAGGTGGTGGCGAGAAAAGAATTGAGAAACAACATGCTCAAGGTAAGTTTACTGCACGTGAACG
>DAONEU010000072.1:0-2758 GCA_035403245.1 Bacteroidales bacterium
CAACGGTACCGGTACCTTGAGTAAAACCAACAGGACCATACTCAATAACCCAACTTGTAGCTGTTCCATTTTCTAACCATGTAAAATCTGCAGAATAAGCTGAAATATTGGAAGAAGTTAATGCAGATGGAGTTGGACAAGCAGGAATTATTGAAACAACTACATTATCCAGGTAAGTAGTTGAGGATGATGCTGTATAGGCTGTTTTAAATGCAATATATTGACCAACACCTGTATAGTTATTCATATAAACTTCCATATCTTGGAATGCACCTGTTGTGGCAGGTATCTTCTTAGCTATTAATTCAAAAGTTGAAGCATCAGTTGGATTAGTCATAACCCCTACATACAAGGTATCATCATTGCTGGATACTCGGTATTTAAAATCAACTTTAAGTGTATTTACCGGAATTGTGGCATCAAATTGAGGAGTAACTGCAATATTATAGTTTCCTGATGTTCCTACATACGAATATAATGAACCTGGAGATGATGCATTAGTTGAAGAAATATAAAAACTATTGCTTCCTAATTGTGTTTTAGTCCAACAAGGAGGAAATGATGTTGTTCCAGTTCCATAAGCATCAAAAGAATCTGCCCAAGGCAACGTTGTAATTGAGCCACAGGCAGTCATAAAAGTTGCAGCATTTGACCAATCCGTAAAAACAGAGCCTCCACAAATAGCTTGAAGTCTATATTCATAAAAAGTACTAGACATTAATCCACCCAAAGAATAAGGAGGTGTTACATTATTGACAGTTGTCCAACTTGTTGAACCAACTGGTCTATAATCTAAATTATAATCTACAGGGGTATTTGTACCTGCTGGAGACCATGACAGAATAGCATCAGTAGTAGTAATAGATGTTGCATTTAACCCAAATGGTGGGAGACAAGAAGGCATGATATCAACTGTTAAACTATCATATCTATTGTTATGATAACCTGCTGATGGATTGTATTTTATAGCAATCCTTTCGCTTCCTGTTAGTGTATTATTGGTTAACATATCATAAAAATACCAACCACCGGTGTTGCTTTGAATATTGACATTAAAGATTTCAGTGAAAGTAGCTGGATTGGTTGGATCAGTAATATATCCAAATTTATGATTATCAGTACCTCCGTCATATTTGAATCCAACACGAAGCGTATTGATCATCGCAGAGAATTGAGGTAAAATAATATAACAATCACCTGTAGCTGCAGTAGAATAAGACATTTCCAAAACTTTACCTCCAAAAGAAGCAGTTCTAACTTTAACATTTCCATAACCTGATTGGATTTTATTATAACATGTTGGTATTGAATCAATTGGAGTGGTTTCAAAATCTTCAATATAAGGTAAGGATACTATTGGATCACAATTGGTTGCAAAATTCTTAGCCTCACTCCAAACACTTTCATTACCTGGAGAACAGATTGCTTTAACATAATAGGTGTATGCTGTTGCTTGTGTTAACCCATATAATGGGAATGGATTTGAAGTAGCACTCACAATTGTTCCTGTTCCTTGAGTAAATCCAACAGGGCCATATTCAACTTCCCATTGCGTAGCAGAACCGTTTTCAGTCCATGCTAAATCAACAGAAACATTGGTAATATTGGTAACAGATGGGTAAGTAGGTCTAGGACAAGCAGGAATAGTCATAATTGATACATTATCCAAATAAACAACAGCTGAACTTGCACCATAATTTACACGGAATGCGATGTATTGTCCAGTTCCAGTATAATTTGAGAAAAATACTTCTTTATCAATATAAGTACCAGTAGAGGGACAACCTAATGTTTGAACTACAGTAAAAGTTGATATGTCAGTAGGATCACTCATAACACCTACAACAAGTGAGTCATCAGTACCACTTACCCTCATTTTAAATTCAGCTTTTAAGGTATTAATTGGGATAGATGAATCAAATAATGGAGACACACCCATAACTCTATTGATTGTTGTAGAACTTGCACTAAAATATAAAGATCCTGGTGAAGAAAAATTGGTACTACTTATGTAAGGAGCTGTTGTTGTACCAGCAGAATTTCGAATCCAACATGTTGGAAAATAGGTTGAACTTCCAGATCCATAAGTGTCAAATGACTCATTATAAGGTAATGTTGTTATGGCACCACAAGCACTCATAAAAGCCACAGGATTTGTGTAAATACTAAAATCAGAAGAACTACAAATAGCTCTTACATAAACTTGATAATTAGTTTGTGGTGATAATCCGGAAATATTATAAGGTAACGAAGTGATATTCGAAACAACGGTTCCGGTTCCTAATGTAAATCCAGTTGGACCATATTCAATATCCCAGGTTGTGGCACTCCCTGACTCAGTCCAGGAAACATCAGCACTATTAGCTAAAATATTTGAAAATACAACATTAGTTGGTCTTGGACAAGTTGGAATAGTCATTACATCTAAATTGTCGATATAAACAACAGCTGAATTTGGCCCATAATTAACTCTAAAAGCGATATATTGTCCAACCCCCATATAATTATTAAAGAAGACCTCTTTGTCCTGAAATACTGATGTTGTAGAAAGAACAAAAGTTGCGACTGTTTCAAAAGTTGCCGCATCAGCAGGATCAGTCATAACCCCAACGAATAGGGTATCATCAGTTCCTGATGCTCTCATTTTAAATTCAGCTTTCAAAGTGTTAATAGGAATGGATGGATCAAACATTGGAGAAACAGCCATTACTCTATTGATAGTTGTTGAACTTGCACTAAAATATAAAGATCCCGGTGC
>DAONEU010000072.1:2858-8000 GCA_035403245.1 Bacteroidales bacterium
TTGTATCTAAATCCGGTTTCTGTGGGGAAACAATTGGCAAACAAACCATTAAGTTGTGCCGTTATATCTGTTATTAATGTGGCATTATTTGTTGTAACAATACCCCCACAATAAGCTCTAGTCCCAATACCTGTAGTGGTTGGTTGTGTTGTTGCAATTTTAACAGTTCCATTTCCATCTAATAATGAGATTCTCATGTTCGCAACAGTAGAACCATCTATTGTTCTGATTATGGCAATTGTATCCAATGTAGATGCATATAAAATGGTATCTTTAGGACCGGCTCCTGTTAAAAAAGTGGAACCTACTCCAGTCATGGCTAAATTACCATTGACATAAATATCAACTTGTCCTCCATTCCATCCTAATGATCCTGATGATGCAGTCATACGAACGATATGAGCACAACTGGACAAAATTTCTCTGGATCCGGTAGGATTAGGAGATAATGACATTACGGCAGAACCGTCAATAGTTGAAGATTGAAATGTAGCATCGACTAGATTTGAAACTGCTGCTGTTGGTGAAATATCATAAGTTAACCAAAAATAATGACGACCACATGAAAGTATCTGAGAAGAAGAAAATATCATATTATTGTTTGCACTTGGAGGAGTATTGATGGTTGCTCCAAATTGAGAACTAGTAGAAAATGTGCCATTGCCACCAGTATACCATACTCGTGCATTTGCAATATCAGAAGCTGATGTTGTCCCGTTGGTTTGAAATACTAATTGACTGATTGTTGCATCATTAAAAACATCAACAGCAACTTTCATAATTTGAGCATTGGTATTTCCCAAAGAAACCGGTGCAGTAGAAGGATGTGATGTATTAACAGTGGTAGTTCCCGTAGGAGCTGAACTTGTAAATAAAGAATTGCATGCTGGACCATAAGAAGATGTAAAAACTTCACCAGGTATACCAACGGTTGCAGTTATATCTAAATTTCAGTCATTGTCTGTATCAGTTGAATAATTATCCATCTCATAATATGCAACTAAAGTTGAATAATTGGGATTGGATGATGTTATAGAAGAATTGTAATAAGCAAACAGATCAGTTGCTGAAATGGCGCTATTCCAAATTCTTACTTCATCAATGCGGCCATTAAAAAATCGATTTATATCAATATTTGAACGACCAATTTCTATAGGAACTGTATTGATTCCAATTGTCCCAGTGTATGAAACAGGAGTCCCCACTTGAATACCATTAACATATAATGTTAACGTTGTCCCATTAAAAACACCCGCTACATGTTGCCATGTATTAAGCATTAATGTATTTGCAGGTGAATTCACCTCTTTCCAAGTAGAACCGGTACCTATATTAAAATTTAAAGTACCATTGGCACCACATCTCAACATATATCCTGTTGAGTTATTTTGCTCTTTGTTAATAATTGACCCTCTCCATACCTCTGATGTCCAAGATGTTGGATAGATCCATGCTTCAAGAGTGATCGATCCAGTGATATTATGACTCGGATCTTGAGGGATTTGTGCATAAGTTGCCGAATTGGCGAACGACAAGCCATAATTTTGTGCACTCGTAGTTTTAATTAGAAATAGCATAAAAACGAGCAATGCAATTGATAAAAATTTTTTCATCTTTTAATAATTTTTTGGTTAATTGTGAAATGATTTTAAATTATACATTTAATAGACGCATTTTTTTAAAAATTGTGCAAATATATGATTATTTTAACTTTTATTTACATTTTTTATATGGATTATTTGAAAATAGATCTCAATTGTTGATAACTTTAATTATTTGTTTAAAATTCGTGTTAATCAGATTTTTTCTAAATATATTAATCGTGAAATATTAAAAATAATAATAATAATTATGAATTTTTTTAACCTTTATTAACGATTTAAAATTTACATACATTCAATAAATAGACCATACTCTGCAGTGAAGTCATACCTTTCAATGATATTCATTATTCATTATTCATTCAAATAGCACATGAGCACATTAGCACATTATTTTTTTGTACTTTTGCACCTTTAAAAATCCAAAAGAAAAACATCATGAAACCTATCATTTCTCCCTCTCTTTTGTCTGCCGATTTTGGCAACTTAGAGCGCGATATTACCATGATTAATCAATCAGAAGCTGATTGGTTGCATCTGGATATTATGGATGGCGTTTTTGTCCCCAATATCACCTTCGGAATGCCGGTTATTTCAGCTATAAAAAAGATTTCCGAAAAGCCCCTTGATGTTCACCTCATGATTACCCAACCGGAACGCTATATCGCCGACTTTAAAAAAGCGGGTGCCGACTGCCTCTCCGTTCATTGGGAAGCTTCCATTCACCTTCACAGAACCATCCACGCGATTAAGAATGAGGATATGTTGGCCGGCGTCGCCCTTAACCCACATACCCCTGTAGCCCTTTTAAACGATATTATTAAAGATCTCGACTTCGTACTTATCATGTCCGTTAACCCCGGATTTGGCGGTCAGGAGTTCATTGAAAGAAGTTACCAAAGAATTCAGGAACTTAAAGAGATCATTATAAAAAATGACTCTAACGCTCTGATTGAAGTGGACGGCGGCGTAAATACGGAAAATGCTGAATTTTTGGTTAAGGCAGGTGCTGATATTCTGGTGGCCGGAAATGCCATTTTTAAAGCTGAAAATCCTCTGGATGCTATTTATAAACTGAGAAACTGCCTCGCCTAAACGCTTTTGAGTCTGATGAAACTATCTAAAATTACCTTCTTCATATTCCTTATCATTTTTATCTTAACATTAATATCTCTTATCTTTCCGATTGATGGAATCAAATTAGGGGGTATGACTCTCCAGTTCCCTAAGCCTGAGGAGATATTAGTGCGTAATAAATCTGATGAATGTGATCCCGAAAAAATTCTGGAAAACCAAAAAATTAAAAAGATTGATTCTCTAAAAAATGAGTTGAGTGACACCCTCGATTATTACATCGAAGCGATGGTCCACCCTACCCGATTCTATCTTCCTAATGATGATTTCGGTTATTTCGACTCGTTTTTTCAAGAAGCAGAATCTTCCAGATACAACAATAAAGTGGTTCGTGTTGTCCACTATGGGGATTCCCAAATTGAATTGGATCGTATCAGCTCTAATTTAAGAAGCTATTTCCAATCTGAATTTGGTGGCTCCGGTCCCGGTCTTTTACCGCTCTTCCAATCGATCCCTACTGCCACTGTTTACCAAAACTTCTCCGGCTCCTATCTTACCTACGGCCTTTACGGTGATGGCATAAGAAACAGCAAAAAAGACTACGGTATCATGGCTAAAACGTTCAAATTATCGGGTGGTGGCACCTTTTTTGCCTCTGCTCCAGGAAATGACAAAGCAAACTCCAAAAATAGGCCTTATTCTAAGATTCGCTTACTTTACAATAGCTCAAATAGTCCACTTAAAGCAACTTTAACCAACAAATCGCAACAAATTCAACTTTCCAAAGAGAATGATGCGCGTGGCTTACAGATGATCCAATGGCAACTGGATAGTGCCGTTTCAAATTTCACTATTCAAATGAGTGGTAGTGCAAACATATATGGAATCATGATTGATGGTGGCTCAGGAGTAGCAGTTGATAACATCCCAATGCGCGGTGCCAGTGGTACTTTCTTCACTCAAATGAACGACACTCTATTGAAGGAAACCTTCAAAAAAATTGATGTCGGTATGATCATTTTACAGTTCGGGGGAAACTCTGTTCCCGGCTTGTATAGCGAAAAGAGTGCGGATGCTTATGTCAATCAATTGGTTGCACAAATCAAATTCTTTAAAAGAAACTTCCCGAATACCCCTATTTTGTTTATTGGGCCATCCGATATGGCTACCCGTGTTAAAGGGGTGATGACAACCTATCCGATCCTCCCCTACTTAGTTGAAAAACTGAAAGTTGCAGTTCCTGCCAATGGTGCTGCTTTCTGGAATATGTACGAGGTGATGGGCGGCAAAAACTCTATGCTGGGATGGGTGAAAAAAGGTTGGGCCGGAAGCGACTATGTCCATTTTACTACTCAAGGGGCTAAAAATATCGGCAATATCCTGGTACAATCTTTCACCACAATGCACGATTTCTACCACCTCAGAAAGAAACATCCATCCACCACTTTTAACGAAGTTTACTCTTCCCTTAAGAATCAACATCATAGCACTAATTCTACAAAATGATCCACAAAATATTCTCTCTTTCCTGCATCTTGCTTATTTTCCTGGGGTTACAAGCTCAGCCCTCTGACACTACAACAAAATATCCATTCATCAACTATAGTGCTGATACCCTGATCTTTGATCCGGACAGTACCAATTTGGACCTTTTTTTTGACAAATACAATCAGGTGATAAAAACCGGAAAAGGGCACATCAATATCATGCATATTGGCGGTTCCCATGTGCAAGCTGGCACTTTTCCCCATACCATCCGACAAAATATCTTACTCACGAATCCTACATTAATTGCAAGCAGAGGGATGATTTTCCCTTACTCTGCAGCCCCAAGGTCTAATAATCCTCAAGATTATCAGGTGAGAAGTAAAGGGAGTTTCCAGATTATACGAAATGTGTTTGCTGAACATGCTGTCCCCTTAGGTGTAACCGGTGTTGCCGTGATCACTTCTGACACATTGGCTGAACTTAAAATCATCTTCAAAGACTCTTTATTGCAATTCAAAACCAATCGGATCATCCTTTTAGGGTATGCAGATTCAAACTTGATCATCCCAACCATCTGGATCGATTCCACAGAGTATTATCCTGTCTCCTATGATTTCATTAAAAAAAGATACCTTTTTGAGACCAAACAGTTCACCGATTCTTTCACTTTGAAGATCAATAATGCAAATGGTGAAAAATTTATCATCAACGGTTTTTATTTAGGGAACTCATCCGATGGCATCACTTATCATTCCATTGGGGTGAATGGCGCCAATACCAATTCTTTCTTAAGATGTCAAAATTTTGAACAGGATCTCGATCTCATCAATCCTGACCTTGTGATTTTCGGAATCGGAATCAATGATGCTTCCGGTCCCAATTTTAATCCGGAAGAGTTTAAACAAAACTACCTCGCACTGGTGAACATCATCAGAAAAAAGAATCCAAACTGTAGTTTCATTTTCGTCACCAACAATGA
>DAONEU010000072.1:8100-9848 GCA_035403245.1 Bacteroidales bacterium
AAAAACAACTATTTCAGAATAAAATATATGAATTGGGACAACATTAGCTCATTTTTCGCTACTCTATTTTCATTTGATGACAGATATCCTTTGTTATTCACCCAATTTTATTTTTGGGCCTTTTTTGCGATCGTTTTCGCCGTATTTGCCCTGATAGGAAACCGGATCCAACTGAGAAACGGGTTTCTATTCTTCATGAGTATGTTGTTTTATTACAAAACCTCAGGGTTATTTTTAATTCTCCTCATCGTCACCACCCTCATCTGTTACTACTCAGGCAAGAAAATTGACCAGACTGAAAAGCAATCTAGACGGAAGTTCTTTTTGATTTTTGGAGTAGTTGTGAACCTGGCGATCCTGGCTTATTTCAAATATGCCTATTTCTTTACTGAAATGTACAATTCCACTTTTCATTCTGATGTTAAAGTGATCAATTATATCGCACAATGGACTAATGAAGCAACTAAATCAAATTACTTTGATGCGTCCAGAATCCTATTACCTGTAGGGATCTCCTTCTATACTTTTCAAAGTATCAGTTATGTAATCGATGTGTATAGAAGAAGGATGAAACATGTGACCAATTTCTTTGATTTTGGTTTCTTTGTGACCTTTTTTCCACAGTTGGTAGCTGGCCCTATTGTTAGAGCCAACCAGTTTATTCCTCAAATCTACAAAAAATTCCATCTGACACAAAAGCAATTTGGTATTGCAGTGTTCTGGATTATGAACGGGCTGATCAAGAAGATCATTCTAAGTGACTATATCGCGGTGAACTTTGTAGATCGTGTTTTTGACCATCCTCTTTTGTTCACCTCATTTGAGAATCTGTTTGCCCTTTTTGCTTACTCGCTTCAGGTTTACGCTGATTTTTCGGGGTATACCGACATCGCTGTGGGTGTGGCCATGCTGATGGGTTTTTACCTCCCTATGAACTTCAATTCGCCTTACAAAGCCACCAACCCCGGTGAATTCTGGAGAAGATGGCACATGTCGTTATCAACCTGGTTAAAAGACTATTTGTACATTCCACTGGGGGGTAACCGGAAAGGAAAATTCAGAACCAATGTTAACCTGATGCTGACGATGTTGCTAGGGGGATTATGGCATGGTGCTAGCTGGAATTTCGTGATCTGGGGCGGCTTAAACGGATCCGGCATTTTGGTGTTCAAGTGGTGGAAGAAACTCAAAAAATACCAAAAAACGATCTATACAGCGATCCTTTTCTTATTGTTCCTGATTTTCCAGATCCGTTTTCAACAACCTGCTTTAGTGATTGGCGCAGTGTGGACCGGCATCATATTCTTCGGCACATTATTCGATCATATTTATACGGTTTGGTTTAACAGAAAACCATTGAAATGGATCAATCGCGGCTGGTCAATTTTCCTCACGTTTGTTTTCATCACTTTCACACGACTATTTTTCCGTTCCGGTTCCAACTTAGATCCAGTTGAAGCCAACGCAACAGCATGGAATACTGCCAAGAACATGGTGAAACAGATTGGCGGACAATGGGATCTTTCTAAGATTCCGGATATTATCGGCACCTACAAATATGTGATGTTATTATTCCTTTTAGGGATGTTCATTCACTGGCTCCCTGAGAAGTGGAAACAATGGTACCGCATCAACTTCGCCCTTCTTCCCATCTGGGCGATGGGACTCATCGTGATCACCGGCGTTTTTGTAGTGTATCAATTCATCACCGCCGAACTCCAACCGTTCATCTACTTCCAGTTCTAACG
>DAONEU010000073.1:0-9612 GCA_035403245.1 Bacteroidales bacterium
TATCATTTAGCTCCGTAGGAGTGTTATCTTTGTAGCCAATGAAAGCCCCCACCCCACCCCCTCCATCTCACTCCGTAGGAGTGAAATCCTGAAATAAAAAATTACGGAAAAAATAATCATTATTCGCAAAAAAGTGATGTTTATATGAAACCTTTTTTTATATTTGCCGCGGAAAAGGAAATTGAGACGTCAGAAATAAATCAATCACAAAAAGATTTTAGAAAATTAAATTTATAAAACTCTTTTATAAAGATTCATAAAAAAAATATCATTTTAAAATTAAAAAAATGGAAAATTCTCAAACAGTAAAAAAGTGTCCCTATTGTGGAAAAGAAAATTCGATTGAAACCCAAATTTGTAGTTGTGGTTATTATTTTGATCATGAATTATATGAAAAAAAAATAATAGCTGAAGAAAAGGTTATTCCAAGTAGTGGAACAAGACTTACCAACTATATAATTGACTCAATAGCAATTTACCTGATTTTTACAGTTGTAATTTTCATAATAGGAAATTCATTAAATCCGATCATACTGTATGGAATAAATTTTTTATTGATTTTTTTATATTACTATGTTTTTGAATTAATTTCAGGAAGAACATTAGGTAAATTAATAACTCGAACTAAGGTTGTTTCTATAGATGATCAAGAACCAGATGATTCTTCTTTAGCAATACGAACAATTTGTAGATTTATTCCTTTTGAACCTTTTTCATGTTTAAACAATAATGGTTGGCATGATAGATTTTCAAAGACTAAGGTTGTTTTTGTTTAATTCGTATAAAGATATAGTCTAAATTGAAAAAAACTAATACGCGATTGCCAATCAATTTAAAAGCATAACTAGCTTTAGTCATTACATTTAGAAATCATAATTAAATACTTTAAATAAAGATTTTCCAACAACAAATGAAAATTAAAATTTACAGAGGTACTAAAGAAATTGGTGGAACTTGTATAGAGTTAATCGCTGATAATGGAAAAATTCTATGGATTGATCTTGGGGCACCTCTTGATGACTCAAATCCAAACATAGACTACGCAAATAATAAAGTTGATGCCCTTTTAATATCTCATCCACATCAAGACCATTTTGGATTGATGGATAAAATTGGTCCAAATGTTCCAATTTACATTGGGGAATTGTCATTAGACTTAATAAATACAACAAGAATATTCAGAGAAATGCCCCTTTTATCCGGGAACTATATAAAAATCAAACCTTGGAAAAATTTTACAATTGCCAATACATTTTGGGTTACTCCATACTTGACTGACCATTCTACACCAGAAGCATTTGCATTTTTAATTGAAGCTGATGGAAAACGGATTTTTTATAGTGGAGATTTTAGATCAACAGGTAGAAAAAATATTGTTTTCACTAATCTCATTGAAAACCCACCCAAAAAAATTGATATACTTCTTATGGAAGGGACAATGGTTGAACGGTCGAACCATTTATATCCGACAGAAGAAAGTGTCGAAACTGCAATTTTTAAGACCATTAAATCACAAACTAATTTATCTTTTGTTGTAAGTTCTGCTCAAAATATTGATAGATTCATTTCAGTTTTCAAAGCATGTAAAGGGACTGGAAAGTATCTCGTTATTGATGTTTATACAGCTTTGATTTTAGATATATTAAGTAAACAATCAAAAAACACCCCTAAAATTGAATGGAAAGAGATTAAAGTATTTGAACATCCTAAGCAATTAGAAAAAATAAAGGACGAACAATTTGACAATTTTCGTCAAAGAATTAATAATCAAAAAATTAAAAATGAAGTTTTTCAAAATCCTTCAAATTTCGTTTATTTTGTTCGTTGTCCAAATGAAAAATTGGTAAACGCATTAAAAAGCAAAGGAAGAATTAATATTATATATTCGCAGTGGGAGGGCTATATAAAAGAAGAACATCAAACTTATTGCACTAAATATATTAATAAGTTAAAGATTGATTCTGATTGTTCTTTCCATTCAATTCATACCAGTGGGCACGCAACCGTAACTGATTTAATCCAATTTGCAAAAGCATTAAATTCAAATAAAATTATCCCCATACACACTGCATTTCCTGAAAAATTCAAAGTAGAATTTGAAAAAGAGGGGTTAAATAACGTTAACCTTTGGGAAGACAATAAAGAATATTCACTTTAAAATATAAAAAATCATGAACGAGTTTAAAAGAGGTATTAAAAATCAAGATTTTATTCAAAAATTGAAAACAAATAAATATTGGATAAATATCGCTAAAGACGAAAATTTGTTTATTGCAATTCATAAAGAAGTAATACATGTTTATTATTTTGGGCAAAGAATTTGTGAAATAAAATTTCTAGTAAGAAGTAAGAAGCTTAAATGGAAAACACATCAAAAATATTTAGGAATTCAAGGAAATAAGTACGTTGATATGGAAAATTATTTAGATAAAATTGAAGATATTAAAGCTGCTGCAAAAAAACATGGTGGAAGGGAAAAAGAAGAAGTTAAAAGAAACATTTTGGAAAATAAAAATTATTGTATTCTTGATGTTGAAATAACTTTTGGAAAAGAAGAAGAATTTGAAAAAAGAAGTATTGACTTTTTAGCCCTAGAAAAAAGTAAAGAAGGAAAACCAAAATTAGTTTTTTATGAAGCAAAACATTGTAAAAATTCAGAAATTAAAGCTACAGATAAGCCAAAAGTATTTGACCAAATTGAAAAATATGAAAACACATTAAATGATTCAAATCATATTAAAGAAATATTTGAATCATACAAAATAATATATGAAAATATAATTGCTTTGGATTTACCTATAAAAGATAAACTCATAAGTATTATTGGAGAAACTTATGATGATATTGAAATTGACATTAAACCTCGTCTTATCATTTTTAAATATGATCCTAAAAAACTTCAAGATATTCATCTTGAAAAGCTTCAAAATAAGTTTGGATATGATAGAGTAATATTAAATTAAACTAACGAACTCCCCTAGTTAATATAACACATTTGTTAATCGCTCAAAACCATCCCTTTTAAACCTCATCAACCATGTTCCAAATAAAATCTACCGACAATAAAATCCTGTTTCAATGGGAAAAATCGGAACTTTTCCCGGATTTTCGTTCTGTACTTAAAGAAACTATGGCATATCAAAATGATTTTAAAGAATTATACATTGACTCTGAAAATTTGGATTCTTTTACTTGGAACGAGATCAATCTGAATTATATTCAATTTAAAAATTGCTCGATGGTAGGGTCTCAATTTATCAATTGTCATGGGGTTCAACTTTCTTTTGAAAACTGTGATATAACCAGTTTAAAAATCAAAAAATCAAAAATTAAACATCTATCTATTCACAATTGCAAAGCATCGAAACTTAGTTTTAGAAACTCCACTTTTAGTAACGGAAGTATTGATTCTTGTGAATGTAATCACTCCACTTTTTATCAGTGTGATCTTTCAGTATTCCGTTTTTACTCGTGTAATCTAAGAGATTCATTCTTTCATAAATGCAATCTTGACGAATCCCATTTTACAACTAACAATTCGGATGATGAAAATATGCAAAACCTCTATTTCGTTGAATGTTCTGTAAAGGATTGTGAAATGCTTTATGTCGAAAATCTCTCCAAATTATATTTTTGGGAAACCAATATTAAAGATATAACATTTATGAATGAGGAGAAATTTATTGAAGTAATCAATCCGTTCAGTAACATAATCTATGCTATAAATTCAGATGTTGTATGGTGGAAACCCTATTCTTGGGCAGAAAAGGAAAAAGGGATTTTCAGGGGCTCTTTAAAACAATTTAAAGATGAAGTTTACAATAACTTTCCTACCACCGACCTCTATCCCGACATGAATGATTATGAAATCCTAGATGAACTTATAAAAGTTATAACCTATTTAGAATTATGGCAATAGTGTTTAAAAAAGAAAAAGCTATTCTCCTTCTTCAAATTTTCTTAATATTTCATTTATAAATTCTTCAGACTGTCCATTTAGTTCTTCAACAAGTTTAAATACCATGGTTTGAGGATTATAATTTGCAAATTTTTCTCCATTTATGTTTTCACTTAGTTCTTTGGCACACTTTATGGCAAAATCTTGAGATCCTAATTTATTCAAAAGTGAATACATATTAGTGTCATTTTTTTTGTACTTAAAGTTTTTTTTAACAAGTTTTGAATTAACGGCTTCTTCAATCGCTTTTTTGTATTCATCTCTATTCATTGCTGTTACACGATTATGAAAATGCAATAAATACCATAATTCAAATGCTTCATTACTCCAAGCACAACTGATATTATTAGCTCTTGCTTTAAAAATGGCACTATTAAAAGAATTTGACCTAAAACTGTCTCTATCAAAAACTACCCAAACTCTATCAAATTTTTGATTTGAACTATCTCTAAGCTCAATAGCTTTATCAACAACCTTAATAGTACTAATTCCTCCCCCTTCAAATTGAAAATTAAATGTAATGTTTTTTACAACTTTAGGAAAAGATTTAAAATAATTTGGTTCAGTTTTTTCTCCTTCACACACAATTAAAAAATATGAAACAATTTTTCTTGGGGTACTTTTTTTCTTTTGTTTTGCAAAACGTTTTTGTAATGCATTGTCAATTTTTATAGTCCGTGCCATTATACGATAAGTTAATTAGTAATGAAAGGAATTGCACCATACCTGCCTCTAATATAGTTTTTTTCAATGTTTGAATCATTTCTCACTTTTGAACCATCCGGTAAATTAAAATCGTAAAGAGAATATAAATCAGTTTGTTCTTGCTCATCTTTTTCAGTAAACCATATTTGATCTCTTCTAAATAGTGTTTCACCTAATAGATTTGTATCATGTGTGGCAAAAATCAATTGAGCATTATTCATATTTGTTCGAGGATCATTAAATAATTCAACAATACGAATAGTAATCAAAGGATGTAATTTTGCATCTAACTCATCAACAATTAATATTTTTCCATTCTTTAAGGTGTCAAAAATGGGACCTGATAAATCGATTATTTTATTTGTACCTTCTGATTCATTATTTTTTTTATCAAGTAAAACTGAGGCTATGATATTTCCATCTTTGTCAAATTTATTATGAACAGTTTTTAAAATAATGTTTTTTTGATCATCAGATTCTTTAATAACTCTAACACCAATTTTAAAATTTGTTGATTGTAGATTCTGAATTATTAATGGATTAGAATCAGTTTCAATAGTTTGAATTTTTTGAAATCCTAATTTTAGTTTTTGAAACAACTCTAATGATTCATCACAACCACTTAGGTTTTTGTATAGCATTTTGGTTGTATATCCATTATAATCATTATGTTCTAGTCCTGATAATACATTATATTCTTTAAAAAACTCGATAACTTTTTTTGAGCATTCACCTCCTAATTGGGCAACTAGTGAAATAAAGAGTCTGTTATTATTTGTTTTTGATTCAAATCCTTCACCTTCTTTAAATTTATCAGAAATACCAATTCCATCTATTGTTCTAATGAAAAGTGGTTTTTCATTTTTTTCAGATTTTCCGGAAAAAAGCCATTCACTCTCGATTTCTACTAATGAATATTCAAACCCATATCTATATCTATCATTATCTTTCAAAAAAACCATTTCAAAGAAAGTGGGTTGTTTTTCCGATTCAGATGATAACAGAAAAGGAGAATATTTTAATTCATCTGAATCATTTAATCTAACAGAAGTCAAAATAACCTCTCGCATTCTTTCCATTGCTTTAATTAGATTACTTTTTCCACTTGAATTAGCCCCATATATTACTGAAGATCTCAAGATTTTTTCTTTTTGAAAAGTGAAAAAATTTGTTTTTAATTCTGAAATGCCTTGCGCTTCCATGTTTAAAGTTCTTTTCTTATTAAAAGAAAGAAAATTTCCAACTGTAAATTGAATTAACATATTTTTTTTAATTTGAGATAACTCTGCAAAAATACAATAAATAATAACATTAAATACACTCTTTTTAATATTTTTTTGAGAAAATTTCTCAAAAAGCTCAAATCAAAGAAAACTTACTTAAAAAATTATCTTTTCATCTATACTCCAATTTTAATTTTCAGGTGGTAAAGCATCTTATTTGTAAAAAAACATAAAAAATCGTTCACTTATTCCCCACATTTTACTATATTTGCAAACGAATTGACATTATTTTGCTGAAACTTCAAATTTAGATAGTTAGAATTACTTTTGTGGCAGTTTAGGGGTGATTATAATTGTCAATATGGTACATAAACGAGATAACTCATTGGAAATAATTACCTTCAAATCTGAATAACAAATTAGAATTTATACTCAATGCAAGGCAAACAACTTAGAAAACTAGAAACAGAACTGTGGAGAGCCGCAGATCAACTTAGAGCTAATAGCAAACTGACAGCTTCAGAATATTCAATGCCCGTTTTGGGATTGATATTTTTACGTCATGCATACAACCGCTTTCAAAAGGTTAAAGTGGAAGTGGAAAAGAATCTTCCTGTTCATCCTCAACGTGGTAGAAGAGCACTCACTAAACAAGATTTTGAAGAACAAAACTCGATGTTCTTACCCGAAAAATCACAGTTTGATTATTTGGTTTCTTTACCCGAAAGTGCAGATATTGGAGAAGCTATTGATAATGCCATGAAATTGATTGAGGATGAATATGATAACCTCAAAGGCGTATTACCTAAGAACTTTTCCATTTTTAGTAAAGACTTATTACGAGAACTACTCCGTATTTTCAATAAAGAAGTGTTACAAAAAGCAGAAGGTGATCTGTTTGGAAAGATTTACGAATATTTCCTTGGTAAATTCGCCATGACCGGCGCGCAAGAGGGTGGTGAGTTTTTTACACCTATGAGTTTGGTGCAAACTATTGTAAATGTTATTGAACCGGACCACGGAATAGTGTTCGACCCTGCCTGTGGAAGTGCCGGCATGTTTGTGCAAACCGGCTATTTTATTGAAAACGAAGGACTCAGACCTGCCGAAAAAGTTACTTTTTACGGCCAGGAGAAAGCGGATCTGAATACCAAACTGGCTAAAATGAACTTAACCGTTCATGGTCTGGAAGGAAATATCCAGGAGGGAAACACTTTTTATGAAGATAAAAACAACCTTGTAGGGAGTGCAGATTTTGTAATGGCTAATCCCCCATTTAATGTGGATGGGGTGGACAAAGCCAAAGATGTTGTAAAAAAAGACCCTCGTTTAATGATAGACGGCAAAGTTAACTTGCCTAAAAATGATAATGCCAACTATTTGTGGATTCAGTATTTTTACAACTATCTGAAGCCAACAGGAAGAGCCGGTTTTGTAATGGCTTCTTCTGCCAGTGATGCCGGACATAGTGAAAAAGAGATTCGGGAAAAATTGGTGAAAACCGGTGCGGTGGATGTTATGATGGCTATTGGTAATAACTTTTTCTACACCCGTTCTTTGCCTTGCACCCTTTGGTTTTTTGACCGTTCCAAAGAAAACGATCCCATAAAAAGCGATCAAGTGTTGATGCTTGACGCCCGGAAAATTTATCGGAAAGTAACCAGTAAAGTAAACGACTTCAGCCCGGAACAATTACAAAATCTCATTTGTATTGTAAACCTATATCGAGGAAATAGCCAAAAGTTTGAAAGCACTGTCAAAGATTATATGCAAACTTCTGCCGACTTAGCTAAAGAAACAGCTGAAATTACCACCAAACTGCAAAATCAAGTACAAAAGATCTTGAAAACTGTAAGCGATTTTGCTATCAATTACATCAAAGAAAATAAGGAAGCGCAAACCTTAGTAAATGCATTATCTTTTGAAGAAACTGCAATTATTTTTGAACAACAAAATGCCCTTATACAGGCAACTTCTTCAGATTCTATTAATTTAGAAACCATTGCCCAATTGTGCAAAGCAATACGCAAACCACAAGACAAACTTATTAAGCAATTATTAGATGCGATAAGTACGGCTACCAAAGATTTCCAATTAAACAAAAACAAAGAGTGGAAAGAGTTGAATCTTAAATCACAACTCGAACATTTGAAAGCTCTTCAGCAACAACTCAGTGGCAATCCTGATGAAGAGGAACCCGGATTATTACACGAAACTGAATATTTTTACAAACAAGCCCATTGGCTAACTAGTCGTTTCCCCGAAGGTGTTTATACCGATATTGAAGGATTATGTAAAGTAGTCACTCAAAAAGAAATAGAATCCAAAGACTGGAGTTTAAGTCCGGGCAGATATGTAGGGGTGGATACTACAACAGATGATGATTTTGATTATGAAGAACGCCTTGCTGAAATCCACATTGAGTTGGAAGGATTGAACGAAGAAGCGATTGCTTTGGCTAAGTTAATCAGTGAAAACTATAAAAGCTTGTTATAATGAAGGAATCGAATAGACTTGAGCTTAAATTATCACTAACCGACGCCCTGGAAAAAGAGGTGGTTGCCTTTTTAAACAGTCGCGAGGGTGGAGTTATTTATATTGGCATCGACAAAAATGGGATTCCACAAGGTGTTGATGATTCAGATTTAATGCAACTTCAAATTAAAGACCGACTTAAAAACAATATTCACCCAACTTGTATGGGACTTTTTGATATCATTGGCGAGGAGTTTGACAACAAAGATGTTATAAAAATAATTGTTGCAAGTGGACCCGAAAAACCTTATTATATTAAGAAACAAGGAATGTCGGAAAAGGGTTGTTTTATTCGTGTTGGTACTGCCGCTGAACCTATGCAAAGCCGAATGATTGAGAATTTATTTGCTCGTCGCACTCGTAATTCGATAGGCAAAATACGCTCTAATCAACAAAATCTAAAATTTGAACAACTCAGAATTTATTACGAAGAATCGGGCAAAAAATTAAATTCAAAGTTTGCAGAAAATCTGGGATTACAAACTGAAGAGGGACTATATAATTATGTCGCATATCTAATGTCTGATATCAATTCTATGTCTATAAAAGTAGCTAAATACAAAGGGAAAAACCGTGTCCACTTGATTGAGAACAATGAATATGGCTATTGTTCCATTATTAAAGCTACAAAACAAGTTTTGGATAAAATTGATTTAGAAAACAAAACCAAAACTCAGATAACTTCCAAAGAACGTATTGATAAACGTTTGTGGAATAGTATTGCGATGCGTGAAGCCATTATCAATGCTATTGTGCACAATGATTATTCTTACGAAGTGCCTCCAAAGTTTGAAATTTTCGATGACCGAATTGAAATAACATCGGCTGGCAGTTTACCCGATTTATTGAGTCAAGATGAATTTTTTGAGGGCTTTTCTATTCCACGCAATCAAGAGTTGATGCGTATTTTTAAAGATTTGGAATTGGTAGAACATTTGGGTTCAGGTATTCCTCGAATATTGGAAGCTTATCCGCAAGAATGTTTTAAGTTTAGCGAAAACTTTTTACGTATGACTTTTCCAAATGCTTGGGATTTGAGCGAAGATGAAACGGAAGCCCCTGTATACGAACAGCTAACTCGAGAGTTGCAAGAAAACATGCAAGTTGCCCCGCAAGTTACCCCGCAAGTCACCCCGCAAGTTACCGACCAAGTAACCGACCAAGTAACCGACCAAGTAACCGACCAAGTAA
>DAONEU010000074.1:0-1833 GCA_035403245.1 Bacteroidales bacterium
ATCAGGGCGTCGGCTTAATAATAACCCTCTGATCCTGTTTCGCCTCAATCTTCTTCCCTTCATTGGTCAACTGTGTGATCCTTTCTGTGTACACATCCCGAATGAGGATCCCGGTGTATATAACCTTTTCATATACAACACCATCTAAAAATCCATCCCCACCATTCTGAAGAAAATCTAAAGTGATTAAGCGATATGTTTTTTGTTCGTCAACAGGTGCTCCATTGATCGTATACGATACAATCCTTCCATTCTGAAAAATGGTTTGGGAATGGGACAGTGCGCCATTCTCTTTTTCAGAAAACTTTTTATACATCTTCCTCAATTCACTCCCTTTCACATATAAAATCACTGCGTAGTTATCGAATGGGGCAATTTGATACATATTTTCGACACTTATTTTACCGGCATTCAGTGATGCTCTGATCCCTCCAAAATTGATGAGTGCTAAATCAATAGAGTCCTGAATGTTGTTTTGTTTGAGATATTGATTGCCGAAAATAAATAATTGATCCACTAAAAAGTTGGACAATGGACTTTGTGGCTTATACCTAGGCATATCCATAGCAGCTTGTCCAATCACAACGTTCAGTTTTTCTCCCATCTGACTCCGAAGATTCTCAATATAGGTTGACATTGTCAAATCAACTGGCTCAGAGAAGGTGGAGTCCATCTTTACCGATTCATATTGGTACTTGAACTTCGTGGTGTTTTGTGCGAAACTCACTTGACCAATTATGATAGTCAAGAGAATGAAAACCAAAAAAGATTTGCTGATATGGGAGTTTCTGATGATCATAAACTTTTATTTTAAAATCATTTGTGCGATCTCTACCGCATTGGTAGCAGCGCCTTTTCTGAGATTGTCAGATACAATCCACATATTCAATGTGTTAGGTTGGGAGCAATCTCTACGAATTCTTCCTACAAACACATCATCTTTTCCTTCTGCTGTTAATGGCATAGGGTAGAGGTTTTCGGATGGATTGTCCTGGATTGTCACTCCGTCCATACTCTCTAAAAGTTCGTGTACAGTTTTGATATCAAAATCATTATAAAACTCAATATTTACTGACTCAGAGTGTCCACCAAAAACAGGTACTCTGACCACTGTAGCTGAAACCTGGATCGAATCATCTCTGAGGATTTTTCGAGTTTCGTTAATCAGTTTGGTCTCTTCAGAAGTATTTCCATCGGGTTCAAATGAGCCACCATGAGGTAAAACATTGAGATCAATCTGATGTGGATACACTTTGTTGTGTGGAGTTCCGGCTCTTTCACATTTCAACTGTTCAACAGCCTTTACGCCGGTACCGGTTACAGATTGATAGGTTGAAACGACAATTCTTTTGATTTTATATTTTTGATGTAATGGAGCCAAAGCCATCACTAACTGTATTGTAGAACAATTTGGATTTGCAATTATTTTATCGGTAGGTCTGATCACATCCCCATTAATTTGAGGAACCACCAACGGAATATAGTCAAACATCCTCCATGCTGATGAGTTGTCAATCACCACTGTCCCAACTGCCGCAAACTCAGGAGCATATTTTAAAGAAGTAGATCCACCGGCAGAAAAAATAGCGATGTCAGGTTTTAATGCAACAGCGTCAGCAACAGAAACGATAGGATACTCTTTTCCACAAAAAACAACCTTTTTCCCAATCGATTTTTCAGAGGCAACAGGGATAAATTCTATCTCTTGAAATCCTCTTTCTTCTAATACTTTCATCATAATAGTACCCACTAATCCGGTAGCTCCAACCAAAGCAATTTTTTTCATTTTATAATCTATTTTTTAATGATTTGAATTCGCAAAAATACAAAAAA
>DAONEU010000074.1:1933-8257 GCA_035403245.1 Bacteroidales bacterium
ACCTTAAAAAACTCACCATTTTTGCATGCTCCTTTATGCTTTTATCTTCTGTTTTTGCTCAAAGAGGAACGATTCAGGGAGTAGTTTCTGATTCTACTGAACATCAAAAACTGATCTATGTTAGTGCCTTTCTCTTTGATGCTAAAGATAGCTCATTTATTAAAGCTGAACTAACAGATGCAACCGGAAAGTTTAAATTTGATCTACTCTACAGCGGAAAGTATTACATACAACTATACTACGCGATGTATGAAAAGTGGTACAGTGATACACTTCAGATTAATTCCGATCAAAGGAATATTGATTTGGGAGAGATCTTTCTGAAACCTCAAACCAATATGCTTCAGGGGGCCGAAGTGATTTATATGAAACCCCTTTATGAAGAAAAACCGGGAAAACTGATCATGAATGTGGAATCGCATCCTACTGCAGCCGGTGATAATCTCTTTGAACTGCTCCGTAAAACACCTTCAGTTACAATCGACAATGATGAAAATATTTTGATTAATGGAAAATCCGGTGTAACCTTCTTAATCAATAACCGCTCTGCCAGACTTTCCGGTGATGAACTGATTAATTATCTCAAAAGCACCCCTGCAGCATCTGTAGAAAAAGTTGAAGTGATCAATAGTCCTTCTTCTAAGTATGACGCTGATGGAACAGCAGGTATGATCAATATCCAACTTAAAAAAGATGATAAACTGGGAATAAACGGGAACCTGTATACTAGTGCATCAATGAATAAAGTATTTTCTCATAATGAAGGTTTTAATCTGAATGTAAGAGTCGGAAAGCTTTATTTGTCAGGTAATTATGGACACAATTTGAATCAAAATACAAACGGATCTTCTATGAAAACAACCTATATCAGAAATGATGGGTCCACTTCTTTATTTACCACAAATGAAAAAGAGAATGAGTTTTGGTCAAATTTGAGTAAAAATCAGAGCCATTCTTATGGTTTTAATGCAGAATATCAATATGATAAAAAGAATTCATTTGGAGTTTCTTATAGAGGAGGATTAAGTAGTAATACTTACGAAAATAGCACTAATATGAGAATCTATACTAATGATTTAATCGATTCAAGTTATAATAAAAATGTATCTAGTTTATCAAAAACCTATAGAAATTATGTCAGTGCTTTCTACAGACACGATTTTGATACTGCCGGAACCAATTATTTGGAAATCAATATGGATTATTCCGGGAACAATAATAAAGAGGATAATTTGAATCAATATCAGTATTATTCCGATGATCTTACAACTCCCACATTTATTCAAAGCAGAAGGGTTTTTAAATTTCCGAAAACATACGATAGTTATGCATTTGAAGCATATTATGAAAAGGAAAAAGATGGTTTTAATTTTGAATCCGGTTTGAAGTCATCTGTAGTGAAAAATGTTGATAAAAGTGTTAATATGGTTAATGATGAACTGATAGGCTATTTAACTAATCATTTTTCATATTTGGAAAATATTAGTAGTGGGTATTTCTCTATCAGCTCAAAATTAGATGATGTTACTGATTTAAGAGCAGGTTTACGTGGTGAACTTTCTTACATAAATGGAGAACTTTTAACCACTCAAGAATCTCATTCCAGCCTTTACTTTGATCTATTTCCAAATATCCATTTCTCATTCAAATTGCCCAAAAAACACAATGTGAATGTAAGTTACCGTTCCAGAATCTCAAGACCGAGATTTCAGACGTTGAATCCTTTTGTTGATGTTTCAGAACAGCTTTTAGTAATGAAAGGAAATCCATTGTTAAAGCCTGAATATTCTCACAATTTCTCTTTAGGCTATTCATGGAACTACGCAATATTTTTCACCGTTGGATACTATTATACAATCAATGAATATGATTACACCAGAGTAGTCGATCCAAATACAGGTGTGACAACCAGATTTCCTCAAAATATGGGGAAAAGTCAGGGATTAAACGGAAACTTATCCATTTATCTTCCATTAAGAAAGTGGTGGACGATGAATGCTTACTTATATTCCTCTTACGGAAAGAGTGTTTTTGATTACCAAAATAAAATTCAGGAATCAATAGTGTATTACACGGGATTATATTTTTCTCAAAATTTTAATTTCTTGAAAAACTATTCGGCAGAGATCAGTGGATATTATAGTCTCCCCAACAAATCAGAGTGGGGTACTTCAAAGGGCTCTTTCTCATTGAATGCCGGATTAAAAGCTAAATTCCTGGATAAAAAATTGACCGCTTCTCTTTCTGTAAATAATATATTGAATAATGGTAAGTACACATGGAATTATGTGTATCCGGATGGTTCAACCTACGAAGGTCTAAGTGTTTGGAATACAACATCCGTTTCTTTAAGACTCTCCTATAATTTTGGTAAGCAGTTTGAGACTAAAAAGAAGATGAAATCGGGAGATATTGAAAATGGAAATGGTAATGGCAATGGAACCGGAACCAATCCACCGATATAATCTCTGAACTTAACGATGAAAAAAGATATTCTTATAAAAGTAGGTTAAAAAACTGGTAAAGAACTGTATTACATCTTTATATAAAAGTATATTACAATGCTTATTTACTGTAACCGTTTTTTATTAGAATATCTTTTTTAGTTCTCCGTCGCTTCATTTAGATCTATTTTCAAATCTACATTTATCGTATATTTGCAACCTTTTAATTTAATCTGGTTATGAAAAGATTTCTTCAACTTTTTCTCGTGATGGTTTTTTTGTCTCAAAATCTCCATGCTCAATTGATCACTCCTAACGATGTTCCTATTTTCGGTTTTGATAAAAAAATCTCAGGATCAGATTTTTCCTATCATTACCCCATCCCGGGCATCACAAACTCTATTTTAGTTAGAGGAAATAAAACAATGAATACAATGGAGTTTATTACTAAACCTGTACCTCTCCAATATAACGCCTCTTCAACATTGTTTATTTTTCCATTTGCCATCGGTGCCAATGCAATATCCATTAATATTGATATGTATGTTGATGATGTTAAATGGTTTACTTTTGATACCAAATCGAATCCCTTATGGTCTAAAAAGAATGATAATGGTGCTGTTTTAAGTTTTGAAAATATAGAATATGATGGAAATCAAGATATGAA
Source organism: Bacteroidales bacterium (assembly GCA_035403245.1). Lineage (GTDB taxonomy): Bacteria > Bacteroidota > Bacteroidia > Bacteroidales > WCHB1-69 > UBA5429. The sequence goes on from DAONEU010000074.1 coordinate 5,045, forward strand.
AGGGTTCTTGTATCTAAGACTTCCTAATTCATTGACAAAACCGGGTTCCCCGCTTAAAATTAAATTTGTTGCTCAGGATGCAGGTTTGCAAACATGGATTATCCTCTACAAAGATGAACTAAAAACCGAAATTAAAGCCAGACTCCTTCCGGCTATTATTGAATCTAATGGGAGAGAAAAACAAACGGTGTTTATTGACCTTTTTCATTTTGCCCCTCCACAAAATGCGATCATTAATATTGATGGAAAAGATGTTGGAAATCAGAATCTTAAATTAGGATATAATCAGTTTTCAATCCTGATTGATAAAGTAAAAAAGCAAAAAGAGATCACCATTCTACTGAAAACTAAAGGTAAAATTCTGATCAATAAAACACTTTTAAAACCTTCTCGTGAATGGAACGTGAATTTTGTACAACATGCGCATACCGATATTGGTTATACCCGTTCTCAAACTGAAATCTTAGCGGAACATATTAGGTATATCGATTATGCACTTGATTTTTGTGATCTTACCGATACTTTCCCTGATGAAGCTAAATTCAGATGGACTTGCGAAGCCTCATGGGCAGTAGAAGAGTTTATCAATACCAGACCCCCTCAGCAAGTGGAACGATTATTGAATCGAATCAAAGAGGGTAGGATAGAGGTGACTGCGATGATGTTTAACTTTGACGAAATTCCGGATGAAAATATTCTGGCTCACTCCTTAGATCCTTTAAAAACTTTGAAGAAGTATAATATTCCTGTTAAGGTTGCCATGCAAAACGATGTCAATGGTATTGGATGGTGCTTTGCCGATTATTTTCCCAAAATGGGGGTGAAATACCTCACCATGGGAATCAATGCTCATCGTGCTTATACTTGTTTTGATTATCCTACTGTTTTTAGATGGCAGTCACCTTCTGGTTCGGAAATGATTGCCTATCGCGCGGAACACTACAATAAAGGTAATTTTGTGGGTGTTGAAAAGTCAGACTTTACCTCCTTTGAAGTGAAATTATTGGAATATCTGGCTTCACTCGAAGAGATTGGATATCCCTATTCTATTGCTCAAATCCAGTTTTCAGGATATCTGATTGATAATTCTCCTCCTTCCATCCAGGCTTGTGAAAATATTAGAAAGTGGAACGAAAAATATAAATTTCCTAAACTGAAATTGAGTGCTTCTTCCGATTTTCTAGACCAAATCTCTTCTCAATACTACAATCAGCTTCCCGTTATTAAAGGGGGGTGGCCCGATTGGTGGACAGATGGTTTTGGCGCTTCTCCCAGAGAGGTTACGGCAATGCGTTATGCTCAATCCGATTTTATTGCCAATACTTCAACTTTGACTTTAGCTGGTCTCCTTGGTTCCTATATTCCCAAAAATAGTTTTCAAAGAATCGAAGATATTCTCTCTGCAACACTGTTTTATGGTGAACATACTACCGGATATTGGGCAAGTGTGAGTGCTCCCTATTGCAAACAAACCCTAGAGCAAAGAGCCATTAAAGAGTCTTATGCATGGGAAGCTTATAGAAGAGCTAAAATTTTGGGTGAAACAGCCCAAGGCTCTATTCAATCACTTTTCCAGAAATCTAACCAGTATCCATCTTTGATTGTGACCAATACCCTTTCCTGGACCAGAAGCGGTTTAATAAAGGTATATATCGAACATGAAATGGTGGGAGTTCATCAACAAATGGATATTACTGATTTTCAAGGAAAACATCTGAAATATCAAATGGCTGAAAATCGGCCTGAAGGAACCTATTGGTGGATTTGGGTGGATTCTATCACACCCATGAGTTCGAAACAGTATTTTATTGTTACTAAAGATTCTTTAAATGATTCTAATGGTTTCCAAAAAATTGATGCAGATCAAAACGATTTAATTTATGCTGAAAATCAATGGTATACATTAAAAATAAATACCAAAGAGGGAACGATAACTCAATGGTATGATAAACAAAATCATCAAAATCTCCTCGATAGTGGTGCCATGTACCATTTTGGCGAGTTTATCGGAGAATCGCTGGCAGAAAGATCATCGCTTGAATCTAGAAAAATGGGAGATCATGTCAGATATAGCCTGGAATCTGTTCAGTTTCTGGGACTACTCAAAGGGGATATTTTTGACTCCTATATGTTTAGTGCAATGGCAAAAAATGGGATAGAAACCATAAATCCAAATTTTAAATTTGAGTTTAAATTGTATCATGATACAAAAATGCTGGAACTATCTTATACAATTGTAAAGAATGAAAATATCAATCCAGAATCGTTTTATATTGCGATGCCTTTTAATGTTCAAAATGGAAAGATCTATTGCGAATTACCCGGTGGTGTTATGGAAGCAGGGGTGGATCAGATCAAAGGATCCTCTTCAGATTGGAACACCTCTCAAGCCTTTGTTTCTGTTGCTTCTGATAAACAACAAATTATCGTTTCTTGTAATGAAATGCCACTATGGCAATTCGGGAATATTAATATTGGCCGTTATAAACCGGATGCAAAACCTGAAACAACTCATCTCTATTCCTGGCCTATGAACAACTACTGGGTTACCAATTTTAATGCTGATTTCAGAGGTGAAATGTCTTGGAACTATCTAATTACCAATACAGATACAAAAAATCATGCACAATCAACCCGTTTTGGCTGGAATAATAAAGTTCCCCTTACATATAGGGTTCTTCCTAAAGGATCAAAAGAGAGCCAAAAATCTGCAAAGACTATGTATGATAATATTTTGAATTTTAACACTGATAATATTCTTGTAGTTTCCATGCAACCTCTAGAAAATGAACATGCAATAATCGTCCATATTCGTGAAATCAACGGTACTATTACTCCATTACACATCACATCCAATTTTATTTCATACCTAAGCATTCAGGAAGTAAATTCTATATTTCAGCGGATTTCAGACGCCCCTATCCAGTTAAACCCTTATGAGTCAAAGTTTTTAAAAATACTTTTGCCCTAAAGGCTTTATTTTGATTTTAATGATTGTAAATTTTTTGAAAAAATATTCTTTTTATATGAATAAATAAATTAATAATGAACAAATAAAATCGTTTAAAAAGGAACAAAAAATCAAAAAAAAATATTTTTTTCAACAATACTAACAAAGCATAATCATCGTATAAACAAATAGATAGAAATATAAAGTTTTAATATTTTATTGTAAACAGTCGATTGTTTTTAATAAATTAACATTTGTTAACT
>DAONEU010000074.1:8357-9567 GCA_035403245.1 Bacteroidales bacterium
TTGTTCTTTAAATCTTATGGAACTTCCAGCTTTTATACAGGTCTAGAAATTAAATGTGGTTATAAATTATAAAAATTTGAAATATGAAAAAGATAATCTTACTTATTGCAATCGTAATATCCATTTCTATAAATTCACTTAACGCCCAAAGTGAAAATAAAAACTTAACCTATTCTTTTATTAATGAATACGGATTGTTTTTTGGCGGTGGTGAATCAGATGCAACAATCGGTTTAACCGGTGTTTTTGTAAATGGAGTTAAAATGAACGATCAACATTTTTTTGGTATTGGACTAGGTTATGAAACAGATGTGATGTCTGGTCAAAGCATTCCCATGTTCATTAATTATCGTTACTTTTTTAAATCAGATCGTAAAATAAAACCTTTAGTAAATTTTGGGTTGGGTGCTCGTTTTTCCTATTGGTCTGATGATGAGATTGTTGGATGGGATCCTTATTATGGAAATCCAATCTATCAAGAAGTTCAAAAAAGTGCATTTGGTTTTTATTCAACCATAGCCGCAGGATTTACAATTAATTCATTTTCATTCACTTCGGGATTGTTTTTAAAATCTATGTCAAAAGATTTTATTGCCGGTTTTGAAGTAAAAGCCGGTTTTACATTGTAATCATTTAAATAAAATAATCATGAAAAGTACAAAAATTTTATTCATTTTTTTAATGTTGAACACTATTTTTACAGTGTCAGCACAAAAAGAGAAAGAAAACATTTCCTATTCATTTATCAATGAGTACGGATTTTTTATTGGAGGTTCCTCCCTTTCATCAGTTTCAGGTTTATCCGGTGTATTTGTTAACGGTTTAAATTTCAATGATAAAAACTACATCGGACTCGGATTGGGTTATGAAATGGATGACCTATCTCATCAAAGTATTCCCATTTATTTGAACTTTCGCCACGTGTTTCCATCAGCAAAAATATTAAAACCATTAGTAAATTTTGCAATTGGAACCCGTTTTTCGTATTGGTCAGAAAATCAAATTATTGGGTACGATCCGATCTATTTTAGTCCCATTTATGGCGATGAAGTTCAAAAACATGCTTTTGGTATCTATTCAACCGTAGCAGCCGGATTTAACGTAAATGCATTTTCTTTCACATCCGGACTATTCTTCAAATCCGTTGGAAAAACCTACTTCTCCGGCATCGAAGTAAAATGTGGATTTAAATTGTAATTACCATAATTAG
>DAONEU010000075.1:0-2524 GCA_035403245.1 Bacteroidales bacterium
TTTTATATCTGTTTCTTCCAATAACACTTTTAGGTTATTATCTCATGATCCCCAAGCTAAAAAACTATTGGTTGTTAGCTTGCAGTTTAATCTTTTTTGCCTGGGGTGGGGTTACCTTCACTTTTATCCTTTTAATTTCCATTTTCCTGAATTATATTTTTGGAATCGTAATGGAGAAAAACAAGAATACCCCAAAGATGAAACGCTGGCTTATAGTCGGGGTCGCTACAAATGTCGGGATTCTGGCTCTTTTTAAATATACCAACTTTCTGGTTCTGAATTTGAATCAATTACTGGACTGGATTCACATACCGCTCATACCTCAAACACATATCGTTCTTCCAATCGGGATCTCCTTCTATACGTTTCATTCACTTTCCTATTTGATTGATATATATAGAAATAAAACAAAAGCGCAACGCAATTTTTTTGATTTATCTTTGTACATTACAATGTTTTCTCAACTGATTGCAGGCCCCATTATTCGGTACAGTGATGTTGAAAATCAATTAAGAAACAGAACCCATTCCGTAGAGAAGTTTTCTTATGGGATTGAAAGGTTTTTGATAGGTCTGGGTAAAAAGGTGCTTTTAGCTAATACTTTTGCTAAAATTGCAGATCAGATATTTGCCGCTAATCCTTCCGATTTGGGCGCTCCTTTGGCGTGGTTAGGGATGATTGCCTATTCACTTCAGATCTATTGTGATTTCGCGGGATACTCTGATATGGCCATTGGACTGGGACGCATGTTCGGATTTGAATTTATGGAGAATTTTAATTTTCCGTATATTGCAAAATCAGTTAAAGAGTTCTGGCGTAGATGGCATATCTCACTCTCTTCTTTCTTTAGAGATTACGTCTATATCCCTTTAGGCGGTAATAAAATCTCAATTCCCAGAACCTATATAAATCTATTAATCGTATTCTTCTTAACCGGTTTTTGGCATGGTGCCAGCTGGTCTTTTGTGGTTTGGGGACTCTTTCATGGCTTGTTTATGGTTATTGAAAGACTTGGTTTTGATAAAATTTTAGAGAAATCCTGGAAGCCCTTAGCAAATCTTTACACAATTCTGGTGGTAATGTTTGCCTGGGTTTTATTTAGAGCAGATACACTTTCTTATGCTATGAACTATTGGAAAGCCCTTTTTGATTTTTCTACAACAGCTCAACAGATGATTCTTTTCAGAAGTTATCTGGATAAAGAGTTTTGGATTATGTTCACCATCGCTGTTGCAGGTTCTTTAGGCCTGTTTGCCGCTATTGGAAAGAAAATGAATCCCATTCTTGAATCTAATCGACTCATTTCAAAAGGATTTGCTTATAGTTACCACATTGTTTCCTTGGTGTTTTATGCCGGCATATTATATCTTTGTACCATGTTTTTGATTTCCGGAACTTATAACCCATTTATTTACTACAGATTCTAATTATGAAACATATTAAATTCAGACAATATTTACTCATTTTGCTTTTTTTAGGGTTGTTGCTTTTCCCGATGTTGAATAGGAAAAATTTTCTTCTTAAAGATTCAGAAAACACTGAAAATCGAGAACCGGCTCCAAAACCTGAGTTAACGATGAAAAATCTGGATCCATTTCCCTTACAATACGAAAAGTTTTATAATGATCATTTCTCCCTTCGACAAACATTGATGAAATCATATTATGATTTAAATCTTCTGGTTTATCGTAAAACCCCCATTCCGGATCAGGTTGTTTTGGGAAAAAATAATTGGCTCTTCTTAGGGGGTAATGAAGTAGATGTTTATACCGGTAAAAACAGGTTTACAAACGAAGAGTTGAACATTCTGAAAAAAGAACTGGAATATCGTCAAAATTATTTGGCAAAACAAGGAATCAAATTCTATTTTGTGATTGCACCTGTTAAAGCCACTGTTTACGGCGAAAACATGCCGGAAAATATTCTTAAACTTCATGAAGAATCGGGAGGAAAACAATTACTTCGATATCTAAAACAAAATTCTACGATTTCATGTATTGATTTATATGCGATTATGAATAGTTGTAAAAAAAGTGGACTTCTCTATTTTAAAAATGACAATCATTGGACTAAGAGAGGCGCTTTTATTGGAGCCATGCAAATTGTGAAAACTATTCAACACGATTTTCCAACATTAAACGTACTCGCTTTAGATTCAATGAGAATAAATTCAACCATCACTACTTCTGGTAATTTAACCGCAATGTTATCCAAAACTAAGCTTTTTGTTGATACGATCATTGAATTAACTCCTAAGAATGGTTTTTATACCAATGAGGTTTCAAAAGTGGGGTACCCTGTAGTCAAAGGGTTCCCATATCCATGGGAGTTTGAAATGGTAAGAGAACGAAAAGATACCACTATGCCGAAATTACTGCTTATTTCAGATTCATTTGGTGGAAATTTGTTTCCCTATATTTCCGAACCATTTTCAAGGTCAGTGAAGATCTTTGACTCCTGGCAGTATAAGTTAAATGAAGAGATTGTGATCGCTGAAAAACCGGATGTGGTTGTATTAATCGTT
>DAONEU010000075.1:2624-5983 GCA_035403245.1 Bacteroidales bacterium
TATTTAAATTTGCTCATTTGCCAATTTACAAATTTGCTAATTTTATTCGCCTAATTAGTGATCCCAACCTTTTTGGTGATTACGCCTGAATGGGTTTTGATTTTGAGAAAATAAAATCCATTGGAAAAAGAAGTACAGTTGATGGAATTAATAGGATTATTACATTCAATAGATGTTATCAATTGTCCAGTGATGGAAAATAATTGAATAGTAGCTTCATTATATGCTCCTAATTCAATAGTAATCTGGTCTGTCGCAGGATTTGGATACACTTTGACCTGATCATTATGCTTTGTAATTTCAACCGGGATAGGAGCACTGCCGGAGAAGAATGTTAATCCACCGGCCCAATTGCCTACAATCAACTCAGGTCGTTGATCCCCATTTAAATCCGCAATTGCAGCACCACAGCGAATCCCTTCATCAATGAGATAAGGTGTGTTTGTAAAAGACTCAACTAGAGAATAATCTTGGGTGAAAGTACCAAGCAAATTATTATCAATATTTTTATATAAGAAAATTTCACCTTGCTCGCTTCCACAAATTAAATAAGTTTGATTATTAAATTTGAAAAACTGTGGAACTGAATAGCCGAAATAGGAGAGTGTAATATCACGTACATCAACATTCCCTAATGTTGTTGTTACGAGTTGGAAGTTTGGAATCCCTTGCCCTGCTATGTTTTGATAGTAAGCAATCTGTCCTCTTCGATTACCAATGACCAGATCTAAATCTCCATCTCCATCTAAATCAAATAGTTGTGGGGTAGAAAAGCTGGAGACTGAAATATTTTGATAATTGGGAACTGGAGTTCCAAATTGGAGTAGTTGACCGATTGGATTTTGATTAGGGAAAAAAGTTAAAGTTCCATACATATTTCCACAAAGCATATCGATTGTTCCATTTTGATCTAGGTCAGCAAAAGCCGGATACAGCGATTGATACTGATCTTTTTTTAGATTACCAAAATCATGGGTGATCCATTTGAATGCAGGTTGTGTTTGAGTCCCTATATTTTGAAAATAGGAGATTCCTGAAGAATAGTAGGATTGGAGCAACCCATTGACATACTTTGAACTATCATAACTGCCGAAGTTGGCAACAAAAAGATCTTTTAATCCGTCATTATTCCAATCGTATAGTACAGGATAAGCCCCACTACCAACATCTATGGTTTGATTTTGTATAAAAGAAGTTGTTTCCAGTTGGTAATTTTGTGTGTTATTTTGGAAGTCGTAAAGCCAAACCGAATTCAAATCTTGTGATTTGTTTAAGGAGGGATCGGATGGGGATGCAAGAATTTCATTTTGACCATCATGATCAACATCAACCAGACTCACTGATGGCATTGAAAAAAGATGGATGGGATCTGTCTGATTAGGGAATTGAGTCGTTTGTGAAACCATTAATGCCGAATCCTGAGTTCCACCATTCGTTAAAAAGATCAAGTCCGGATAATCCACATCTCCAACTAACAAATGAAATAATGTGTCCTGATCATTCTTTATCGCTTGAAGGGAGGATCCAATATGACGTGTGGATTCATTGGTAGAATCCCATTCCTTGTTCTGGCAGTTTGTAAAAAGTGTAATGGTATTATTATCAGCACCTTCTGAAAAACCTCCCCAGCACTCATCTGACAAAGTATATTTTAAAGAATCAGAATTTCCGTATAGTTCTTTTGATAAATTCTTTTGCAAGTGAACATATTTTCCTAAGATCCAAAAATTTACGATATCTAAATCTCCGTCAAAGTCAAAATCTTCAACGGCTAAATAATCATCAGGAGAAGTAAAGATATTCACATATCCATTGTAATAATAGGATTGTAATTGTTCAGTAACAATTGTGAATTGCAATGGACTTGATGAGGTTTGTTGAAAAACGCGAATAGAACCGAGACCATAAGTAAAAATATCCTCTAATCCATCATTGTTAAAATCTTTTAAAATCACCCAATCATGAAGTGGAGGAAAAGAGTGAATATATTCAGGAGCATATACATATTCTAAAGTAACCGTATTCCATAAGAAAGGTAAAATTCTGTTACCATGTTTTTCAAATCCAAAAAGATCTTGATGACCGTCATGATTAAGATCAATTTCTGAAAAATGGATGCTGTTTACACCTCCAATCCAATGAAGATCTAATAATGTATCATTTTGATTATAAATCGGAATGGAATTGTTTTTAATAAAGCCTAAAGGGTAAAACTGGGTCTGAGCAGTTAAAGAAGCGGATAGTATGACCAATAAAAACAGACCAATTTTTTTCATGTTCAATAAATATCCCCAACTTCTGGATGGGGTGAAATTATCTCACTCTTAACCTTTGACCTTCACGAATAAAGTCACTTCTTAAACGATTCAGTTTTTTAATTTTGTAAACTGAAGTCCTATATCTTTGGGCGATGCCCCCTAAAGTTTGTCCTTTTCTTACCGTAATATAAAGTCTTCCGGATGGATTACAATCATTGCCAGCCGATTTATTCAAAACTATAGGATTGTTTTTGATCTCCTTACCTGTAGTAAAAACGGTATCTGAAAGTAATTTAAAATTGTCAAAATCAATAATTCGGGTCGGATTGAAAGGGACACCCATATATCTAACTTCAAAATGTAAGTGTGGTCCGGTAGATCTACCTGTACTACCACCCAAACCTAATGTATCGCCTGCTGAAACCAATTGTCCGGGGTTGACAAATCGTTTGCTCATGTGCCCGTAGTAAGTTTCTAAATTGTTATCATGTCGCAAAACAATCAACTCCCCATAGCCGCCGGCTCTACTTTTTGAGATTCTTACAATACCATCAAAGGCAGCAACAACCGGTGTTCCACTTGGATAGCTCAAATCGACACCATAGTGATTTCTTCTTCTCCTTCTTCCATATTTGGAATAGATTTTATAGGGAGCAGGATGAACATAAGTGCCAAGCAATAATGTGTCGGGGTCAATTGAAGTTTCGTGTTTGTAATGAACATTCAAAATGTCGAAATTATTATAGGTACCATAACCCGGCATCCAGTCAAAATAGATGAAAATCATGGACTCATCTTTACCAACATCTTCAAAGTCATCTTCAGTATCTTCACCAACAGAGTCAAGATCATTTTCAACAATAGTTAAACTATCGGATTCTCCAAAGACAATTTTATTGGGGGGATCGATCTGAGCTGAAAGCATTAATACAGGAAAAACGAGACATAGAGATATCGATAATTTTTTTATAAAAGACATAATAACTGCTTGTAAATTGAACGAAATAGTTAATGGTATTGCAAAAGTAATGATTTTTTTAATGCAAAAAATGTGAAAAGATGTTAATTTAATCTTTTTTATCTTATATTTGCATCATCAAA
>DAONEU010000075.1:6083-9342 GCA_035403245.1 Bacteroidales bacterium
GAACTTCCGGGGATCTCTGCGATGTTAACCGGAATTTATTCAGGTGGAACCATGAACTTTTTTGCGATAGGTAAGGCTCTGGAGGTAAGTGAAAAAATGATGACCTTAACACTTACTTTTCAAATGATTGTAGTGTTCCCATTTGTCCTTTTTATTACAGGGGGTGGATATAAATTATTTAGAAGAATATTGCCTTTTCATGATCCTTATTCTTCGGTAGATGCGAATTCTTCTGTCATTGGATCTGTTACTTTTGAAAGATATGATAGAATGCTTCACAAATGGGTTTTCCCAAGAATGATGCTGGCACTTCTAATAGCTATTGGTTTTTTTGCTGTGGGCGTCGGCGTTTCTCTTTTGATTGCCGGAAAACTGAACGAATTAGCTATTATCCTTACCATAACTACATTGGCAATCGCTGCTTCCTTCTCAAAGCGAATTAGAAATCTCCCTAAAACTTTTGAATTAGGAATGTTTTTTATCCTCCTTTTCTGCGTGTCTGCTGCATCCAAGTTTGATATTACGAAAATTGACAGTTCAGTTTTAAATATTTTATATTTTATTCTGACTTTCACCCTTATGACAATTACACTCCATGTGATTCTATGCAGAATTTTTAAAGTGACCGGAGATTTATATGTGGTTGCTGAAATTGGTCTGTTTTGTTCTCCACCATTCATACCCCCGGTTGTGAGTGCTATGAATAACAGAAAAGTTCTCATCAGCGGTGTCGCAATCGGTCTTGCCGGTTATGCAGTGGGAACCTATATCGGTGTGGCACTGTATTATCTGTTCCAATCATGGCTATAGTAAATTAAGATTATTAAATATTCATTTAATTCGAACCATCATGAAAAAACAAATATTAATTTTAGTAGTAGTGCTCTCTTTTTCTTTGACTCTTATGGCTCAGGAAAATCAGGATCAACAAACCAAAAAGGTAAAAAAAGGTTGGAATATGGGAGTTCTTCCAAGTGTGGCATTTGATGCTGACTTGGGCTTTCAGTACGGTATTTTGACCAACATTTTTAACTACGGTGATGGTACTAAATACCCTGAATATCTTCATTCTATCTATTTTGAAGCTGCTTATACTACAAAAAAATATGGGATTCTTAGATTGTTTTACGATTCTAAGTATCTAATTCCAAATCATAGACTTACGGTTGATGCAACCTATATCCCCGATGCCATGTGCGATTTTTATGGATACAACGGTTATCAAACTGTTTATAATACCAATTGGCATAATTCTAAAAAATTTGATGCTTCTGAAGGGTATGTCTCCAGAGCTTTCTATAAGTTCAGAAGAGATCTCTTCCGCTTCTCTGCAGACCTTCAAGGTACAATTCAAAATAACTGGAAATGGAATGTCGGATTGGGTGCTCTTATCTACAAAACAAGTCCGGTAAACCTTGACGTCCTTAACAGAGGAAAAGATAGCGTTGATATGCTTCCTGCAATTGATGAACTATACGATAAATATGTTAATTGGCAAATTCTTGACCCTAACGAAATAAATGGGGGAGCTCATCCCTATTTAAGATTAGGTATCGTTTATGATTCCAGAAATAAACAAACGAATGCCACCAAGGGGATCTATGCTAACGCATTTGTGACCTACTCCAGTGCTTTCGGGGCTCAAAAAGAGTACAATAACATTAAATTAAATGCTGTATATCAACAATATATTCCTATTTACAAAGAACGTTTGTCATTTGCTTATAGAGTTGGAACTCAGCTGCTGTTAGCAGGGAAAAGTCCTTATTACATGGATAATTATCTAAATACATTATTCATGCAGAGAGTTATCTATGAGGCTATTGGTGGGGCTAACTCTAATCGCGGAATCTTAAGAAGTCGTGTATTAGCAGATGGATTTGCATACGCAAACTTAGAAATCAGATGGAGAGCTTTCCAATTTGATATTGCTAAACAACATTTCTATATTGGCTTTAATCCATTCCTTGATATGGGAATGGCTGTTCAACCAAATCCATTGAATGAGGAGCAAGTTCGGGCAAGTATTGCTCAAAACGATCCCGATTTTGATATCAATAAACTCGATCAATACCTTAATTTTGATCCCAATGCAATTTATAAACCACACTTTTCTGTTGGAACAGGTTTGAAAATTGCAATGAATGAAAATTTTGTATTATCAGTTGATTGGGCTTTGCCACTCAATGAACAGGATGGTGCCAATAAAGCAAATTTCTACATTAAAATGGGATACCTTTTCTAGAAGATGATCGAAGGAAAAAAAATTGTTGTCGTAATGCCCGCCTATAATGCGGAAAAAACTTTAGAACAAACCTATCACGAAATCCCTTTTGATATCGTTGATCAGGTGATTTTAACGGATGACTGTAGTAACGATAAAACCGTTGAAACCGCTCAAAAACTGGGGATCACCGAAATTATTGTTCATGATAAGAACAAAGGTTATGGGGGCAATCAGAAGACTTGTTACAACCGTGCTTTAGCTTTAGGAGCAGATATTGTGATTATGTTACATCCTGATTATCAGTACACACCAAAACTAATTCACTCCATAAGTTATATAATAGCTCACGATCTTTATCCGGTGGTTTGTGCTTCCCGGATCTTAGGGAAAGGCGCAAGAAAAGGGGGGATGCCTCTCATTAAATATGTAGCAAACCGTTTTCTGACACTCTTCCAAAATATATTGATGAATCAAAAACTTTCCGAATACCACACAGGATATCGTGCGTTTTCAGCAAAAGTTTTACAATCTGTCAATTATAATATTAATTCTGATGATTTTATCTTCGATAATGAGATGTTAGCTCAGATTTTCTTCGCCGGATACGAAATAGGAGAGGTGACTTGCCCCACTAAATACTTTGAAGAAGCCTCTTCCATCAACCTAAGAAGAAGTTTTATCTACGGATTAGGCGTAATCCGGGTTTCTATACAGTACCGGCTAGCGAAATGGGGATTGTATAAATTTAAAATTTTCTAATAGCACACGGATAACACTGATTAAGCAGATTTACACTGATTTAATTTATTGAGATTTTTTTAGAAATGAACACAATGTTACACTTTGTTTTTTTCTTTTAAAAAATGCCGCTAATGCGCGAATAATAAACGAATTGTTTTATTTAATTTGATTACTAATAATTTATAAAAATAAGATTAAGCTAATCTGTGTAAATCTATTTCAATCTCTGTCATCAGCGTTCTACCAAGACCCAAAACCCAATAACTAAGAGAACAACATCCTCATCATCTC
>DAONEU010000076.1:0-2490 GCA_035403245.1 Bacteroidales bacterium
AAGAAAGGTTTAATCAGGGTTTCTTCCCCATCATCCGATAAAGATCTTTTAACAGCAATCGATACATTGAGGTGGTTTCTGGCAAAGATTTTATTCCAAATCACAAATCGATTAAGATTTGGGCGTTGAGAGAAAAGACGAACCATGGCCGCAATGATGATGTGCATGATGGATAAATCGGGAAGATCCTCTTTATGCTTTTTGATAAACTCTTCCAGGTCATTAATAACCAATTTCTCTTCAAAAAAGTTTTGAGCATCCATTCTGGTTCTCAAAAAATAAGGAATTACTCTAAAAACCGTGTCAATCTTCTTAACTCTCCAACCATCGTAACGATCTCCAAAACTCCATTTGTAGTATTTGAATTTGTTAAAATCCATGATTCTATTTTTTAATGGGGTAAATAATTTACAAAGATACTAAAAATAATGAGCTAATGAGCTAATGTGCTAATGTGGGTGAAAAGGGGAAAGGGGCAAGGGAAAAAGAAGTAAGAAGTAAAAAGTAAAAGGTAAAAAGTAAGAGGTAACAAGTAACAAGTAAAAACTGATAACTGATAACTGATAGCTGAAAGCTGAAAGCTAAACAAATTGCTATTAGGTTAAATCTAGGATGATTTTGAGATTTTGTTTTACCTGGTCTTGGAAGTGGGAGGGTAGAATACCAATTTTTTTAACCAATCTTTTATTGTCGATAGCACGCAGTTGATCAAGCATGATATCACAATTTTCATTTAAATTTCCTATCCCTTTTTTTATATGTACACGAAGAATATGAGCGGTTTTTTCGACATTAGAAGTTATGGGGCAGATTAATGTGGAAGGGTGACATACCTTATTGAGCAGATCAGTTTGAACCACTAAAACAGGACGTGTTTTCCCTGTTTCGGTGCCGATTTGAGGATTCAAATCCGCAATCCATATTTCATATTGGTTAATCATCATTACCTATCCCTTCGAATTCTGCCAAAATCTGCATCGATTCATTCTTAACTAACGATGATTCTTTTTGAAGTTGTTTTTCAATTAATTGCCTATTTTTGTAAGCATTATAATGAGCCAACGCTTCATTGATATAACGATTTCTCGGAATTTTCAAATGAGTTAAAATCGTTTCAATATCATCAAATATTAAATTATCAATTTTCAAAGATATGGTTTTCATTTTTCATTTTTTTAATGCACAAAAGTATATAAAAAAAGTATATACTAATGGTAAATTATGAAATAAAAAGTAAAAAGTTATAATTAATAATGGGAGTGTGGAGGGTTTTTTGTAGAGTTGAAGTTTTTTTAGGTTTAATCTAGGATGATTTTGAGATTTTGTTAAGAGGAATAAATATTAGTGAATTGATATTTATTATCCAATCAGTAGCGCCTGGTCTCCAGTCACTTGTCCCAAGTCCTTCGTCTTTCGTCTTTCGTCTTTTGTCCTTCGTCTTTTGTCCTTCGTCCTTCGTCCTTCGTCCATTTATTTCACTTCCACGATCTTGTACTTTTTATTTCCCATTTTAAGTTTATAGGCGTACTCGATCTGGTGTTTGCCGCTGACGGAGTTTTCTTTCATGAAAGCGTCATCACATTGATGTGCCTGATCCACCATATCATGTGCGGCGGCTTCAATGGCAACGATATCGGTAGAAACCAGGATTCCAATATCTTGAACAAAAGGTTTTTTAGGGTTTCCGGAGCAGTCGCAACTTGGAGAAACATTGATGATGATATTAAAATAGATGGAATTTCTGAATTCAGTAACCGGTTTAGCGTACTCGACCAATCCTTCGAGGAATCTCTTGGTTTTTTCCCCATTATCGGGAGCATTGATGGCATCGTTGGTGCAAGTGGTGATACATTTACCGCATCCGATACATTTCTCTTTGTCGATGGTTAAAGGATTAAGTGTAATGGCATTAGCAGGACAATCCTTGATACAATCGCCACAACGGGTGCATTTTGCAGTATCGGTAACCGGAAAGTTATTGGAGTGCATCAATTTTTTCCCTTCAGGAGTAGCCATTCCCATAGAAACATTTTTGATACAGCCCCCAAAGCCTGCACTGCCATGACCTTTAAAATGGGTAAAGTAAATGATTGTTTCATACTTTTCAATATTTTTCCCGATTAAAGCTTTTTTAAATCGAACACCATTTTCGATAGGCATCACTAAAGTACCGCCGGTATCTAAAATATCGATCGGAGCAAAAGTAAATCCGTGATCACGAGCTAGTTGGATATGAGAATTGGTATATCTACGACGACCTCTATAGGCCACATTGGTTTCGATCAGGGTCGCATTCAAGTACTCACATAGGGGCTCAACCATTGTTGCCGGAACAAAATATTCATTTCCATCTTCACCGAAATGAACTTTAATGCCCACATTTCCATGAACACTATCTTTTACATATTGAAAAATCTTCATAACCCCTTCCGGAGAGATGTCACGGGTAAAATAGACGATAGAGGAGTCTTGGGATTGTTGAGCAAAACT
>DAONEU010000076.1:2590-9339 GCA_035403245.1 Bacteroidales bacterium
TATCTTTGCGCTTTAAAAAAATAACCCTTAAAACACATTTATTTATCAGATTATGAATATTTTAGTATTAAACTGCGGAAGTTCATCCATCAAGTATCAATTGATTCACATGAATGAAAATGCAGAAGTTAAAGCCAAAGGTATTGTTGAAAGAATTGGTCTAGAGATGGGCGAATTTACCCACAAACCAACCGGGAAAGACAAATTTTACTTACAAACACCTATTAAAGATCATAGTGTTGGTATTAAATTGGTTTTAGAAGCATTAACAGATGCAAAACATGGTGTTATTTCTTCATTGGATGAAATCAAAGCAGTAGGTCATAGAGTTGCTCATGGTGGTGAATATTTCAAAGCGAGTAGCATCATTGATCCGGAAGCATTGACAAATATTAAAAAACTGTGTGAGATCGCTCCACTTCATAATCCGGCTAATGTTCTTGGAATTGAAGTGATGCAAGAGATGTTACCCAATGTAAAACAAGTTGCTGTTTTTGATACTTCTTTTCACCAAACAATGCCAACTGAAGCATTTTTGTATGCATTACCATATAAATACTATACTGAAAACAAAGTTAGAAGATATGGATTCCATGGAACCAGTCATAAATATGTAGCACCTAAAGCCGCTAACATTTTAGGAAAAGAGTATAATGATCTAAAAATTATCGTTTGTCACTTAGGAAATGGTGCTTCTATATGCGCTATCAATAAAGGAAAATCAGTTGATACTTCTATGGGATTTACACCAGTTGAAGGTTTAATCATGGGTACACGTAGTGGTGACCTTGATTTAGGTGCATTGTTGTTTATCGCAGAAAAAGAGGGTTTGGATTATAAAGGGATGAATAATTTGGTAAATAAACAATCAGGTTTAGCAGGTATTACCGGTGGAAGTTCTGATATGCGTGACATCAATGCAGGTGTTGCTGCCGGAGATGAAAGAAGTATTTATGCGTTCAAATGTTTCTGCTATAGAGTTAAAAAATATATCGGCGCATACACAGCAGCGATGAATGGTGTAGATTTGATCATCTTTACAGGTGGTATCGGTGAAAACGGTATTGAAGAACGTAATGAAATTTTAAAAGATCTATCTTTCTTTGGTGTTGATTTCGATCCAGAAGCCAATAACGTTAAAGGGGAAGATACTGTTATTACAAAACCAAATAGTAGAACAACAGCTATGATTGTTACAACTAACGAAGAGTTGGTTATTGCAACTGATACTTATCAATTAGTGAAATAACTAAGGAATATTCATAAATTTGTGACTCTGTAAAGAAACGCTCCATTTGGGATTATCCAAAGCATAAGTCACAATTTTTGACATCATTAAAGAGGAATTGCTCCATTCAGGTTGAAGAAACAGATGGCAGTTCTCCTTTACTTTTTGGGCATTCTCTTCAGCCCATTCAAAATCTTGATCTTCATAAATAACCACTTTCAATTCATTCGCCCGATCCAA
Organism: Bacteroidales bacterium; assembly: GCA_035403245.1. GTDB lineage: Bacteria > Bacteroidota > Bacteroidia > Bacteroidales > WCHB1-69 > UBA5429. Next base: position 4,059 of record DAONEU010000076.1, read on the forward strand.
TAGTTCTTGAAGAGGGGGATGATTGTGTTTTGGGGACAAACAGATCCAATCCCAATCACCACTCAAAGGCTCTGAGCCCGATGTCTCTAAGAATAAAGATACGCCTCTTTTTTTGAGTTCAGAACAGAGATAGGTCAAGTCATATAGTAGTGGTTCCCCACCGGTAACAACTACTGCTTTGGATTTGTTGGCAGCAATCCTTTCAATAACTTCATCCGTTGCAGTTAATTCGTGTTTTGATGCATCCCATGATTCTTTTACATCACAGAAAAAACAACCCACATCACATCCTCCTATACGAAGAAAATAGGCAGGTTTACCGGTATGAAAACCTTCTCCCTGTAAAGAGTAAAACTCTTCCATGATAGGTAACTGAAAAGGTGAAAGTTGGGATATATTGGAATGTAACATCGATTTATAAGTATATGATAAAATTTTTTGCAAAAATAGGGAAAAACATTGTAGCTCTCAAAAATAATTCATATTTTTGCAAGTTACACGATTCTTAAATCTTGTAAAATAATGAATTGAAAACTAGACCTACATCAATAATTATGGAAAATTTTATTGTCTCCGCCCGTAAATATAGACCCTCAACGTTTAATTCTGTTGTCGGACAAGAAGCTATTGTGGCTACGTTGAAAAATGCAATCAAAACACAACAGGTTGCACAAGCTTTTTTATTTTGCGGACCTAGAGGTGTTGGTAAAACTACTTGCGCCAGAATCTTTGCAAAAGCACTGAACTGTGAACATCTTACCGAAGATTTTGAACCCTGTAACGAATGTGAGTCTTGTAGATCTTTTAACGATTCTGCATCTTTCAACGTTTATGAGTTGGATGCAGCGTCCAATAACTCAGTCGAAGATATTCGCTCTTTAGTGGAGCAAGTCAGAATCAGTCCTCAAGGAGCCAAATACAAAGTGTATATCATCGATGAGGTTCACATGTTGTCCAATCAAGCGTTTAACGCTTTTTTGAAAACATTGGAGGAACCACCATCTTATGCAAAGTTTATCTTAGCAACAACAGAAAAACATAAGATTATACCTACGATCCTATCCAGGTGTCAGGTTTATGATTTTAAGAGAATTAAAGAGACGGATATCATTAAGCATTTACAATTTGTTTCTCAAAAAGAGATAATTGTATCTGAGGAGGAAGCTTTAAGGGTTATTGCCTCTAAAGCGGATGGAGCGTTACGGGATGCATTATCCATTTTTGACCAGTTGGTAAGCTTTTCAGGGAATCACATCACCTATCAATCTGCCATTCATCACTTGAATGTTTTGGATGTGGATAACTATTTTAAAATGACCGATTTCCTTTTCAGCGAAGATCATACAGAAGCGATGGTGTTGCTGGATGAGATTATTGCGAGAGGTTTTGATGGACAACATTTTATATCCGGATTAGCAGGTCACTTTAGAAATCTATTATTGGCTCAAACCCCTGGAACGGTAAAGTTGATGGATGTTTCTGAATCGATCAAACAAAAATATGCTGTTCAAGCTCAAAAAGCGGATAAAGCATTATTGATTAGAGCATTAGAACTTGCTAATACGTGTGATTTTAACTATAAACTTTCGAATAATAAAAGGTTATCGATAGAGATTTGTTTGCTTCAAATAAATGGAAACTATGTATTCAAATTAAAAAACGGAGTCAGGCAATCACGGGAGAAATAATACACAACCACCTCCAGCTGAGGTGACGAGTTCACAATTGAGTATGCCTCAGCAATCTCAGAAAGCTTTTATTTCTCCATCCGGTGTTCCCATTAAGAAAACCCCTTCTATTGTAGATATTGTTGAAGATAAGACCATTAAAGAGGTTGAAAGCAACATAAAAAAAGAAGTTGAACCAATTCAACAAGTTCAAGTAGTACCTGAAATAATTGAGGTAAAAGAAGAGATTCCAAAAAATGAAACGGAAGTTGATCTTCCCATAGATGAGGAAGAAGAATTGGTAAGTGTTGAAATTTCCACTCCTCAAGAGGTAGATTTGTCACTGTTTCCAAAATACTGGAATGAGATGTTTGAAACTGTTTTTAAAGACATACCAACCATCTATTATCCTTTAAAAGAGTATGTTCCAACGATTCAGGATAATGTTATTGAGATCAACCTCAAAAATGATCTCCAAAAGGACCATTTTGATCCAAAAATCAGAGAAGTCTTAGCTTACTTAAGAACCAATTTTAATGATGCTATTGAGGATATTGTTGTTCGGGTTGATGAATCGGTTGTTACGAGAAAAGTAATCTATGATACAGCAGATAAGATGAAGAATTTAGCGGAACAAAATCCAAGTTTTGAGGATTTTAATGCCATATTAGATTTACGAGTTAAAGAATAAAATCATGAAAAAAACCTTACTTTTTATAACAATACTATTTCAGATTATTATTTTACAATCACAAACACTTGGCTATCAAGGCATAGAGTTGCATAGAGCTGTACCCGATGGAAAAGTGGATAGTGTTTGGGCTGGAAATGGACTCCCATCCGGTTTTTCAGGAAAAGATGTGATTATTGGTTTTACTGATTGGGGTTTTGACTACTCTCATCCTGTTTTTTACGATACCAGTTTAACTACCTATCGTGTTTTAAGAGCCTGGGATCAATTCAAACAAGAGGGACCGGCACCATCCGGGTTTAATTATGGAAGAGAGTATATTGGCCAAACGGAATTGCTTCAGGCGGCATGTGATACATCCAATGTTTATCAATATGCCTATCATGGAACACATGTTGCCGGAATTGCTGGAGGGGCAGGTGCTGGTACACAATATCGCGGTGTTGCTTTTGATGCAAATCTCATTTTTGCCACTTTTTTAGTGAATGAACAATCTGTTATTGATGCATTCCAATGGATGTACAATGTGTCTCAACAAGAACAAAAAAGATTGGTCATCAATATGAGCTGGGGTCTTTATTATATTGACAACTTCACCGGAACGGGCAGAATTGGTCAAAAAATGGAAGAACTTTCCGATTTGGGGGTTGTTTTTGTTACCAGTGGAGGTAATAATGGTGATGTTAATTTCCATATTAGTCATGATTTTGATAATGAAGCAGATACTTTAAAAACTGTATTAACCTTTGCAGGTGGAAGTTCTTATCAGTATGGTCAATCGATCACTATGACCAGTGAACCAACTAGTTCATTTTCTTTTGCATTGCAGGTGATGAATAGTTCATTTCAATACTTACAAACAACGCCATTTTATAGTACTTCCGATAGTTCAGGATATATTGATACATATACTATTGTTGGAATTGACACTATTTTTTATACGATAGAGATAGATCAACAAGATATCAATAATGGAAGACCTGAAGTGAGATTAAGGGTTAAAAAACCCGCTTCTACTTACAAATTAGGATTGTTAGTGACAGCAGAATCGGGTGTATTTCATGCCTGGAATGTGATTGAGTTAACCAATAATGTGGGAAATTGGGGAGGTACATTTATTGCACCAAGTTCATTAACAGGTTGGAAAGCAGGGGATTCCAGATATGGCTTAGGTTCTCCGGCTACCGTTGATTGCGCCATAACTGTAGCAGCTCATAAATCGAGAGTGGTTACTCCCAATTTTACTATTGGAGGGGAGATCACGGATTTTTCCAGTTTTGGTCCTACCATTGAAGGGGAAATAAAGCCGGAAGTATCTGCTCCGGGAAACAATGTTGTTTCTTCCATTTCAAGTTACACCAATCAGTTTTCAGGATCCTATACTAAAACCATCTCCTTTAATGGTAGGGATTACAAGTTTGCAGCTTTATCGGGAACTTCAATGTCATCGCCTTTTACTGCTGGTGTTGTAGCATTGATATTACAAGCAAATCCCTATTTATCGGCTCAACAAGTAAAACAAATTTTGATTGAATCTGCCAGAAGTGATGAGTTTACTGTTGCTTCCGGAGTGGAACGTTTTGGCTACGGAAAAGTGGATGCTTATCATGCGGTGATGTTAGCACTTCAAATGGTCGGAATTGAACAATTTTCAACTACTGAAACCAAAATTTCATTATTTCCAAATCCATCAACCGGAACATTATATGTAACAACGCAAGCAGATCAGTCACTCCCAGTTCAAATATTTGATATGTTTGGCAAGTTGTTGATACAAGACAAAGTGAATCCCGGAGTAACTACGTTTCAATTACAGGAGATCCCAGCCGGATGTTATATCGTTAAAATACAAGAAAAGAGCAAGATGACTACCTTTAAATGGGTAAAACTATAGATTGAATAAAGCAACTTAAAGGACTATGGATACATACATTCCAAATGAAAGATTAGAAGCACTAACCATACTTCGCAAATACAAAGTATTGTTAGGTGCATTAAAAGTAAATACGGCCAAAGATCAGCGCAAAAAGTTCAGAAAAGCATTTGCTCTTGCTGTAGATGCGCATAAAGATATGAGGAGAAAGAGTGGGGAACCCTACATATATCATCCTATTGCAGTTGCAGAAATTGTTGCAAAAGAGATCAACCTTGGAACAACCTCCATGATCGCTGCCCTTCTACATGATGTTGTAGAGGATACAGACTATACAATAGAAGATATCAAAGATATGTTTGGGGAAGAAGTTGCCAATATTGTTTATGGGCTTACTAAAATTGAAGATATTGTGATGGACGAAAGTCAATCTGTACAAGCTGAAAATTTTAGAAAGATTTTACTTTATACAGTAGGTGATGTTAGGGTTATTTTGATTAAACTGGCGGATCGTTTGCATAATATGAGAACATTAAGTTCCATGCCTCCTGAGAAACAGTTAAAAATTTCTTCAGAAACACAATTCTTCTTTGTGCCGATTGCACACCGCCTTGGACTTTATACCATCAAGAGTCAATTAGAGGATTTATCTATGAAATATCATGATCCTTTCATGTATGAAAATATTTCAAGACAATTAAAAAGCAGTGAGGCGATCAGAAAAACTTTAATTGAAGATTTTGCTGCACCCATTAAAGAGAAGTTGAAATTAGCGGGCATTGATGCGGAGATGACCAGTCGTGAAAAATCAATCTATTCCATTTATCAAAAGATGATAAGGAAAAATATTGATTTTGAGAACATTTATGATATTTTTGCGATTCGTTTTGTATTTGATGCTAAACCTGAAGAGGAAAAAGATATCTGCTGGAGAATTCATACCATTATAACAGGTTTATATAAAACCAATGCAAGTAGAGAAAGAAACTATCTGACCAATCCTAAAGCCAATGGATATCAGTCTTTACATGTAACAGCAATGAGTCATGC
>DAONEU010000077.1:0-7594 GCA_035403245.1 Bacteroidales bacterium
GTTTTATAAAACTGTATTGATGGTTCATTCCAATCCAAACAGATCCATTCCATTCTTCCACAGTCTCTCTCTTTGGCAATTTTTGCCAATTCACTGAAGAATTGTTTGCCATATCCACAATTTCTGTACGCGGGTTGTACAAAAATATCTTCTAAATATAAACCTCTTTTTCCTGTAAAAGTTGAAAAATTATGGAAAAATAGGGCAAATGCAATAGGTTTTCCATCGATTTCACCTAGTAAAACTTCAGCACCTTTTTTTACAAAAAGTGAATCATGAAGTATCTCTTCAGTGGCTTCCACTTGGTCTAATAATTTTTCATAATCAGCAATAGCTCTGATTAGATCTAATATAACAGGAACATCTTTAGGTTCAGCTAATCGAATGGTAAACATAACTATTTATAGAATATATCAATAATATTTTGAGAATACGTTTTTGAAACCGGAATCACATTGATGTCACTATAATCAAAATCTATATAGGTTCCATCTTTCTCTTTTTTGAGCACTTTAACCTTTTCTACATTTATTATATAGGATCTGTGACATCTGATTAATGGGTATTCTTTGTATGAGTCTTCAATGCTTTTCAAGCTTTTACGTAATAAAAACCGACTTATTTTGCCTTTATTTTCGTAATAAATGTTCACGTAATTATCAGCGGCTTCAATATAGTAAAGCTTTGAAAACTTAATTGAAAGTCTTAATGTCCCTTTTTCATCATGAAAATGGATTAAATTTTGTTTTTCATTCCCAATAGATGCATAATTTTCTTCATCAATATAGCGATTCATCTCCACTAATTTTGCAATGGCAGAATTTTTTTCTTGTAAAGCAAAATATAGCCAAGAAACGACATAAGGAAGAAAAAGTGTAAGAAAAATATACAGGACTGTATTGGGAAAAATATCAAAAAAGTCAGTTGGTTTTTGAGAGTAGTTCATGGCAACGATGCTATAAATGGTTGACATGATTAAAATTTCTACAATAATCCAGATGATATAATCAGTTATAGTAATTCTCATCTTATTCTTAACCAATAACATAAACATTCTACTGATTAACATTACACCGATTCCCGATAAAACAATAGTCCCCGAGACAAAGAAATAGATAGTTTTATTGGTTCCGTTTTTAGCCCAGGATGTAGAATTAAAAGGTTTATATATATTAATAAATAGGATAGAAAAAAGCGCAACAAATGTCAGGAATAAAAAAATATTCTTCTTTTTCAATAAATATTCAGGGATTTTGCTACTCATTCTTTTCCATTTTTTTGAGGTTGCAAATATACGAAATTTACAAATTGAAATTTTATAAAAATTTAAAACATATAATTTCACCCCATATATAGAATTTTGGTCTCCATATTTGAAATTTAGCCCTATTAAAAGTCTTGACACCACTTATTAATAGGAATAATTAATATTTAGAATTATTTTTACTCATCAAAACAGTAGATCAATAATTGTATTCACTAAAAAATAAAATTCATGGAAATCGTTAGAATTTTTGACATTTTAGATCGTTATCAAGATCTTTATCCTGAACAAGAAGTTGCTCTTGCAGGTAAAACTAATAAAGAATGGGTAAAATATTCACCTAAAGATTTTTTTGAGATTTCTCAGAAAATCAGTTTTGCCTTAATTAAATTAGGGATTCAAGTAGGAGACAAAGTTGGAATCATTGCGAATAACCGTCCAGAATGGAATATGCTGGATATGGCGATTATGCAAATAGGAGCGATTACAGTTCCGGTTTACCCTACGATAACAGCAAAAGAATATCAATACATTCTAAATCATGCTGAAGTAAAAATGGTTGTTATTGAAGGTGCTGAATTAATGGAAAAAATAACCAGTATTAAAGATGAGTTACCTATCTTAGAACATATTTATACTTTTATTGATCGTAATAAATATCCTTTCTTTTCTCAATTAGTTGAATTCGGTGAAGCTAATCCCGATTTTGAAGAGCTAAAAAGAAGAAAAGACAGTATAAAATCATCTGATTGTTCTACTATCATATACACTTCAGGAACTACTGGTGTCCCTAAAGGAGTGATGTTATCTCACAGTAATATTGTGAATCAAATTCTTAATATTAAACAAACACCAGCAAAATGGTCAAAAACTGCGTTTAGTTTCTTGCCTTTATGTCATGCATATGAAAGAATGTTGGTTTTTATGTATCAATATTTAGGAATGTCAGTATATTATGCTCAAAATTTAGGAACTATTGCTGAAAATATCAAAGAAGTTTCCCCTACTATGATGTCTGCTGTTCCTAGAATGTTGGATAAAATCTATGATAAAATTTATTCTTCCAGCGTAAATATGCCTTTTATAACTAGAAAAATATTCAGATGGGCAGTAAAAGTTGCCGTGAAATATAAAATTCAAGATCATGAAAGAACCTGGTTTTATAATTTAAAACATAAACTAGCAGATAAATTAGTGTATTCTAAGATTAGAAAAAATATAGGTGGAAATTTTGATATCGTTGTTTCCGGAGCAGCCAGCCTCCAACCTAGAATTGCTTCTTTCTTTTCAGCAATTGGAATGCCTGTATTTGAAGGTTATGGCCTTACTGAAACATCTCCCGTAACTGCTGTAAGCTGCCGCGATAAAAATGGTCGTGAGTCCGGAACTGTTGGGTTTCCTTTACCTGGAATTGAAATAAAAACTGCTGAAAATGGCGAACTTTGTTGTCGTGGACATAATGTAATGATGGGATATTACAAGGATGAAGCTTTAACCAAAACTGTTATTGATGAAGACGGATGGTTCCATACCGGTGACTTAGGCCATATTAACAAAAAAGGTCAAGTTGTATTAACAGGTCGTTTAAAAAGTTTATTTAAAACTTCTTTCGGTAAGTATATTAATCCTCAAGTTATTGAAGATAAGATGAATGAATCACCATTTATCGAAAACATTGTGGTTGTTGGAGAAGGGGAAAAATTTGCAGCTGCTTTAATTAAACCTGATTTTGAATTTTTAAAACAATGGAGTTTAAGACATAATGTTGAATTTACAACTCCTGAAAATGCAGTTAAAGATCCAACCATTATCCAAAGATTTAATAAAGAAGTAACTAAGTATAACGTCTTTTTTAACGATACTGAAAAAGTTAAAAAATTCGAATTGATCCCTGATGAATGGTCTCAACATACTGAAATTCTAACACCTACACTTAAAGTTAAAAGAAATTTAATTCAGGAAAGATACAAAGACACTATTTACAAACTTTATAATTAAGTAATAAGTAATAAGTAATAAGTAATAAGTAAGAAGTTCTTTTTTACTTTTTACTTATTACTTTTTAAATAAAAAGGACTATCTTTGCCATTCTATTTTTGGAAAAGATATGAATAAAAAAATACCTGACTTTTCGTACAGTATTTTGTACAATATTTACTTTTTACTTTTTACATTAGTCTTTTCACTATTGTTTATCGCCATTTATTCCCCTTTTGGATTCACCATCTGGTTTGATTCCGGAAATAAACTGGAGAATTTTGCAATGGCTTCGATTGTGATTTTCGCCGGTTTTGGTTTTCTATTCTTTAGTAGAATCTTTCTATATCTTGTTGGTAAAAAAACTAATTTATACTACTGGCAGTATTTGATATGGATCATGATCGAGTTTTTAATGTTTTCATTAATCTACTCCCTTTTCACTAAGTTTGTTTTACATGATCCTCGTTTCTTGTACCTAATCGTTTTTAGAACCTCTTTTTATACTTTTCTCATCCTTCTAATTCCCTATATTTTATCTTTTCTTTATTTTAATTACCTAGAAAAATCGAAAGAATTAGCAAAATTGAAAAAAGATAAAAAAAGAAAAAAGATGAATCCTTTGATTCATACTTTAAAGGAACACTCTGATTTGATTCATTTCTATGACGAAAAAGGTATTCTAAGACTATCGGTGAAAAATTTCAACCTTTATTATATTGAATCTGACGTCAATTATATTACTGTTTATTACACTCAAAATGAGGAGATGCAACAATATACCTTGCGCTCATCTTTAGTAAAAATTGAAGAAAGTGTTGACTTTGAAAATCTGATTAGATGTCACCGTTCTTACCTAATCAATTACGATAAAGTGAAGTCATTTAAAAAAGAAAAAGATGGGGGAGTTATCGAATTAGACCACTCTTCAAATCCAACAATTCCGGTATCAAAAACCTATATTTCTACATTATTGGAGAAATTTCAAAATTATCAGGTTTAATTGCTAAATTAACTAATTGATTATAAGTGTATTTGTTGATTTAACTTTTGTTAAGAATTTTTCGTATTTTTGCAGTCCAAACTTTTTAAACAAGAATACATGAAAAAATTAAAAATTCTCGTACTTGCAAAACAAGTTCCAGACACCAGAAATGTCGGAAAAGATGCGATGAAAGCGGATGGAACAGTGAACAGAGGTGCTCTTCCTGCTATTTACAATCCGGATGATTTATGTGCTTTAGAAATGGCTCTTGAAGCAAAAGACCAATTAGGTGATGCAGAAGTTTATGTGATCACAATGGGGCCAACCAGAGCCGCTGAAATCATTAGAGAATCTATTTATCGCGGTGCAGATCAAGGATTCCTTTTAACTGACAGAAAATTTGCAGGATCTGATACTCTTGCTACCTCATACGCCATTTCCAAAGCAGTTGAAAAAATTAATCCAGATTTAATCTTTTGCGGATTACAAGCTATCGATGGGGATACTGCTCAAGTGGGACCACAAACAGCTGAAAAATTACATTTTCCACAAATCACATACGCAGAAGAATTAGTGGATATCAATAATTCAAAAATAGTAATTAAAAGAAGACTTGAAAGAGGTGTTGAAACCGTTATTGCTCCATTGCCAGTTCTTGTGACTGTTCATGGATCAGCTACCCCTTGTCGCGCCAGAAATGCAAAAAGAGTGATGCAATATAAACACGCCAGAACTGTGACCGAATTACAAGAGGAAACGCGTGATTATACAGACCTTTTCAACGACAGACCTTATTTGAAAATTGAAGAGTGGAGCGTTGATATGATTGATGCAAATGATGCATTCCTTGGTTTAACAGGATCACCTACTAAAGTTAAAAACATTGACAATGTTGTATTAGCTCAAAAAGAAAACAAAGTTTTAACAAGTAAAGATGCTGATGTTGAAGAATTAATGTTAGATTTACTTAAATCCAGAGTCATTGGATAGTCTGTCATTGATCTATTTAATTCAAATTAAAAAAAAAGAAAAAACAATTATATGAAAAACGTATTTGTATATTGCGAAGTTACTGAAGAAAAAACCATTGCAGACGTTTCACTGGAACTTTTGTCTAAAGGTAGAAAATTAGCAGAACAACTTGGTGTTCAATTAGAAGCACTTGTTTTTACAGATGTAGCCGGTAATACTTTAAAAACTATTCAGAATTTTGGTGTAGATGTGATCCATGTTGCTGAACATAAAGAATTATTCCCATACAGAACCCTTCCTCATTTTCGTTTGGTTCAATCCATTTTTGAAAATGAGAAACCTGAAATCGCTCTTTTTGGAGCCACTTCAGTAGGTAGAGACCTTGCCCCAAGAGTTGCTTCAGTTTTACGTTGTGGACTCACAGCTGACTGTACATCTCTTGAAATCGGTGATCATGTCGATAATAAAACAGGTCAAGAGTTTAAAAACTTATTATATCAAATCCGACCTGCATTTGGTGGAAACATTATTGCGACCATTATCAATCCAAATACTCGTCCACAAATGGCAACTGTTCGTGAAGGTGTGATGAAACTAGAAGAAGCTCCTATTAAAAAACAAGCTGTTATCAAAACCATTAACGTAGCAACTCTTTTAAAACCTGAAGATCTTGTTGTTGAAATATTAGATCGTCATATTGAAGCTCAAAAAGTGAATTTAAAAGCATCCGGAATCATTGTTGCCGGTGGTTATGGAGTTGGTTCTAAAGAAAACTTTAAACTTTTATCTGATTTAGCTGCTGTTCTAGGCGGTGAGGTGGGAGCAACACGCGCTGCTGTTGATGCCGGTTATGCTGAACATGAACGCCAAATTGGTCAAACAGGGGTTACTGTTCGTCCAAAATTGTATATCGCTTGCGGAATCTCCGGTGCTGTTCAACATAGAGCAGGTATGGACCAATCTGCAAAAATCATCTCTATCAATACAGATCCTGATGCACCTATCAATGCTATCGCTGATTACGCAGTAACCGGAGACTTACAAGAGGTGCTACCTAAAATGATAGCTTATTACAAAAAACATTCAAAATAGATTATTATGGCTAATTTTTATACAGACAACGAAAATTTAAAATTTCAATTGAAACATCCTTTGATGGAGAAAATCGTTCGATTGAAAGAAAATGATTACTCTTTCGGTAAAACTGAACCTGTGGCTCCTGTTGATTTCGAAGATGCAATCGATACTTATGATAAAATTTTGGAAATTGTGGGTGACATTTGCGGTGAAGTGATTGCTCCAAATGCTGAAAGTGTTGATCATGAAGGTGCCAGAGTTGAAAATGGAAGAGTGATTTATGCTGAAGGTACTCAAAAAAATATCAAAGCTCTTACGGATGCAAGACTTTTTGGGATGTCATTACCATACAAATATAGTGGTTTGAACTTTTCTATGGTTCCTTACGTGATGGCTGCTGAGTTAGTATCTCGTGCTGATGGTGGTTTTGCTAACATCTGGGGTCTTCAAGATTGCGCTGAAACCATTCATGAATTTGCCTCTGATGAAATCAAAGAGGAATTTCTACCAAGAATCAACCAGGGGGCTACTTGCTCTATGGACTTAACAGAACCAGATGCAGGCTCCGACCTTCAAGCAGTTCAATTAAAAGCTACCTGGGACGAGAAAGGACAATGCTGGAGATTAAATGGTGTTAAACGTTTCATTACCAATGGAGATGCTGATATTAAATTAGTATTAGCACGTTCTGAAGAGGGAACTAAAGATGGCCGTGGATTGTCCTATTTTGTTTATGATAAACAAGATCAAGGGGTGATCGTTCGTCGTGTTGAAAATAAAATGGGGATTAAAGGATCTCCAACATGCGAATTAGTATTCAAAAATGCACCTGCTAAATTAGTAGGAAACAGAAGATTAGGCTTAATAAAATATGTGATGTCATTGATGAACGGGGCCCGTTTAGGTGTTGGTGCTCAATCTGTTGGTATTGCTGAAGCTGCTTATCGCGAAGCTGTAAAATATGCACATGAAAGAGAACAATTTGGAAAATCAATTATCCAATTCCCTGCAGTTTATGAATTACTTCAAAATATGAGAGCTAAAATTGATGCATCTCGTTCTATTTTATATGAAACTGCTCGCGCCGTTGATATGTACAAGTTGATTGATGAAATTTCAAAATCACGTACCTTAACACCTGAAGAACGTACTGAAATGAAACATTTCAACCGTAATGCTGATGCGCTTACACCTATGTTGAAATTAATGTCCAGTGAATATTGTAATCAAATCACCTATGATGCCATTCAAGTTCATGGTGGTACCGGTTATATGAAAGATTTTCCTGTTGAAAGAATGTACCGTGATGCCAGAATCAC
>DAONEU010000077.1:7694-9206 GCA_035403245.1 Bacteroidales bacterium
CCGGTTATATGAAAGATTTTCCTGTTGAAAGAATGTACCGTGATGCCAGAATCACAACTATCTACGAAGGAACTTCACAATTACAAGTTGTAGCCGCTATCCGTGCCGTGATTAATAATACTTATTCAGAAATGATTCAGGCTTTTGCTGCAAAACCTGTAACTCCAGAGTTTGAATTAGCAAAAGCTGATTTAGTAGCCATGACTGAAGAGTATGAAAAAGCAAGACAAATTGTTGCTGATTTCAAAAATGATGAAGCACTTGACTTCCATGCAAGAAGATTAGTGGAAATGGCCTCTCATATTGTGATGACATACATTTTAATGCATGATGCACTTCGAAATGATTGCGATTGTTATACCTTAAAACGTTCCACTTTCACCTATTTACGTCAAGTAAAAGCGATCTCTCAAGGACATTTCTCTTTTATCAGAGATTTCCAAATTGAAGATTTGGCTGAGTATAAACACGTGTAGGCTAAAGGCGAAGGGCGAAAGGCAAAAGGCGAAGGGCGAAGGGCTTAAGGCGAAAAGCTAAAAGTTAAAGGGACAAGGGGAAAGGAGCATGGGTTTCATTCCCATTGTCCCTTTCTCCTTGTCCCTTTAATAAGAACACGAGTATCTTTAGTTCTTAACTATCTTTTTGGTTATTTGAGCACCGGTGATGGTTTCAATATTGACTAGATACACTCCTGAAGGGAAGTTATTGATTGATATGTTGTTTTGAAGTTCATTAGTTTCAAATACCTTTTGACCTGTAGTAGTGTATATGATTACATTTTTAACCATTTCAGGTTGACTGAAGTTGATTTGATCTTGTGTTGGATTTGGATAGATAGAAATCATAGGTTCACTTTCATTGTTTTCAATTCCTGAAGTTTGACCAGCTGTTAATCCTTGGTTTGCTACATTGTTATAAGCATATTTCTTTACAGTGATCACATTATTGGAAAAGTTTACCAATATCCATCCATAATATTTTGCTGTTCCGATTTTGAAGGTTGTTCCGATGTAAGAGTCACCGGAAGGGAACATTTGGTTTGCGCTGGCCCAGAATGGATTGATGTAGGCATCTCCTAGAGCTCCATAAACGCCGCTACTGTTGATGTTGGTTCCGGCAGTAAGTGGTTTGATAACATCCCAGCCTTCTCCGGCATCCATAGTGCCAAAGGTAATAAAATTTACATTATCACTGTTAAAAGTGGATCCAACTGATCCATCCATTTCAGAAAAAGTAAATTCTGCAGTTCCATCGTTGTTAAAATCGAAATCGAGAGTAGCATTGGAAGCAAAAGCAAAATCAGGAATGTCTCTGACGATGATAGCCGCTTTTGAAGTAGAAAGGGAAGCCATTAAAAGTAGTAAAAATGTAATTTTTTTCATTGTTTAATTTTTTTTGGTTAATACTTATTTGTCGCCTACATAGATTGACGAATAGATAAATGTTGCTTTGAGAAATTCTTAAAAAAACTTAAACAAAAAATTTCTAAGGTATTTTGGGACTCACTTTTCA
>DAONEU010000078.1:0-8901 GCA_035403245.1 Bacteroidales bacterium
TCCAAAGTCCACTCCCCTGTCATCCCTTCTTACCATCCATCTAAGGAACATATTCATTCGGATAATTAAGGTAGCATTTAATCGAAATATATTAATTCATCCGGGTTCAGTTCAATAATTGACTCCCCTTTACCTCCTCCATAGGCTTCAAATCCCACAAAATCTTTTGGCACCTGAATTTTCTTACCACTGGCTTTAATAAAGTACTTCAGTAGATCAACATCGTCTTGCAAATCTTCTTTTGTTATTGCTCGTGACCTGTAATAACCAACCTGATACCATTTTAATGCAGCCCAATCGGTCATAAACATTATACTTTCTTCAAATCCTCTGTATTCAATTTTTATCAAGAAATAACCACCCCTGGAGTCAGGTTTATTATTGTGCTGGATAGTAATTTTTTTAATCAATGAGTGTACCAATTCCTTTGTTTCATCAAAACCAGTAGTAAGTTTATACTTACCAATTGTATTTTTAATCCGTTTTGTTCGGTTTTTCTGATCTCTTTCGATTAACCTGTTTTCCAATTCAGTTATAGCGATATCGTTGTCCTGAATTTTCTTTTTTACAGTCTTTAATCGTTCTTTTATGATTTCATCATCGGAAAAATCGGGATCCAACAAACGATCGTAAGCTTTCTTTTCAATTGCTTTATTCCGCTCATTTTCCATACACAGTGAGGAAAGCTTGGTTGTAATACCATCAATATCTTTTTTATCGCCTGATAACCCTGAAAGATATTCTTCCAAATCTTTCGAGAGGAATAGGTGTTTTATAATAAATGTTTCCAACTTTGGTATACTCAATGCCCGTGAAGTGCAAGACTGAGCATTACGCATCTTGCTTTTGCATTTGTATGCGTTATCCCGGCCTTTCAATCTTTTCTTACCTCTGTATTCTTTTCCACACGTTCCACAAAACACCAAACCATTAAGTAGATAATGATATTCATCCCTTTTCCCAACATTTTTCTTATTCAATTTTAAGTTTGCATTTACCCGATCCCAGGTGATTTCATCAATAATTGCTGGAACTTTGGTTTCATTTAAACCATTGTTCCACTTGCGAGAACCTTTATAAATGGTATTCTTTAAGAGAAGGTGCACCACATTTCCACGCCATCGCACATCACTCTTGTTGTGACTGGTAATTTGATTTGTGTAATTATCCTTGCGTTTAAATGTTCCATCATAATAATTGAATTTTGTAGGTACTCCGTCAGCATTAAGTTGCCGGGCAATTGTGTACACTCCAATGCCTTCTTCAGACAATTTAAATATTCTTCTGACAATTTCGGCCTGATCTTCTCTTATTTGGAGATACCCATTTTCATCTCTTGTATACCCATATGCTGTTAATCCGTGAAACTTGCCTCTTTGTGCATTGGCAGTATGTGCTAACTTAACCTTCTGGCCTGTCAAAGTAGCATAAAACTCATTTGTTAATGACAGAATGCCTGTAAATAATTTGTTTTCAGGAATATCAAGATCAAGAAATTTGCCACCCGGGTAGTACTGGCAATGATACTTGATCATTGTATAAGTAAACAAATTCCAGATCCTGTTATTACGTTCAATTCTTGATTGATCAAAGCAAAAAACCTTTGTAATTAAGCCTTTTTTGATTGAATCCAGCATTAAAGCAAATTCAGGACGATCCTTTATTTCATCTTTTGTCCCGCTAATACCTTCATCCACGAAAGATTTAAATTCAATACCTTCTGTTTTTGCAAAAGCAATGCCAGCCTGCAACTGCGTTTCAATTGAAACATCCTTTCCTTTTTCTTTGTGTTTGCTAATCCTGCAATAAATACCGATCATTAAAAGATATATTTACGGAATATAAAGATAAGCAATAGCTTAAAGAATTATAATAATGTTGGTTAGCTGACATATTATAATTTTTTATAAAAAATTTTCAAAAGTCAATTTTGGCCAACTTATTTTATTTTCTGGAATTTTTTTTGCCTTTGATTTCATGGTCAGATCCGAAATATCCTGGTATTTATATTAAATGAAAAATTAATTGCCGGCAGAATAACTCTTTGCAGCACCCCCAGGTTACATATAGGGGGTGTCCAGGGGGGTAGGGGAACCGGGGGATACACCAAAGTTGATAATTATGAGGACATTACACTACAAAGTACAATTCTTTATCCTATGTTTAAGAATGAAGTTAAAAGCTTTGTTTCTAAAACTTGGTTGTCATTTCATTTCTTCATGGTACTATATTAAAAGTGACTGCATATGCACTATAGGTCAGGTGGTAAAACTGAATCACATTTATACATATGAGGATAATGAACAGGTTGATATTGTACGTCTTACAGATATCCATTTCGAACGAGGATATTTATACTTCAACTTATTTTTCTTTTCAAAGAACCAGACAATTACTGTTCGACATACCCTAATGAAGGGGACAAATGCTATCTGGAAGATTCTTGATAACAGGGAGTTTGATGAGAGAATGTCCAGAAGATTGTGGCGTGAAATTAATCAAGAGGTCGAGTTCGAATTCAGCAATTAGTTCATTTCATTTTCAGGCAATTCAAGAACATCATCCTTAGCTCCAATTTCCTTTAATGGTATTGATGAACCCGAAATACCTTTAACTGATCCTATAAAATGATTTGTATTGAGTAGTACTTTCTGAAGTTGCTTTTCACGCTCTTTCCAAATACGTTCCATTGCACGTTTCTCCCTGATGTAACTATCCTGAAGATCTGAAAAACCTTCGACAATAGCGCTTATCTGCAACATAAATTCATTGCTTGTCAGGTAATCGTAAAGCATTTGCATTTTCTCACCTTTATTGGTCTGTGAAGAAAATGCCTCTGCGATCTTTATAAGACTTTCCCTGAGTACAATAACCAGACCCTTGAAATCAAAAAACGAGCAAATCCAAACCCCATCCTTCTGGCCAATTTTTTCAATCCCTTCAGGCAATGCTTCTGTAATTATTACAAGTACATCAGCTTTGACAGTTAAAGCATCTGATTTTAATTTGGGAATCCAATCCGGTACAAAAGACTTGGTTCGCTTACTTTCGTAAAGTATTTTACCGCAGTCAGACCCATATCTATTGCGGACAGTGTGAATTGTATCAGCACCTCGTACTCCCTTGCCAACCTCCTCAATTAAATCGATTGGAAAGAGATTACGGAGAATCTCTTCGATTGCAAGTTCCTGAATCTCACCTTGCATTTGCATTGAACCCTGATCTGCTTTTCGACCCATTTCCTCAACCTGCTTTTTCAGTGAATTGATCAATTCATCCCGTTCCTTTAGTTTCAGTTCGACCCTTTCCGTTTCCCGCTTTTGTATTGTTTCCGATTCTTTTTGTAGTTTTTCTGTGAGAGTTTGCTCGAATTTTAATGACAAATCCTGTTCTTGTTCTTTCAATTTTCTTTTCAGTTGCTCATTTTCAATTTTTGCCGTTTTCAAATCTGATACCTGCTTTTTTGCAGACTCAGCTTCTTCCATGAGAGTTTTTATTTGTTGCTCGTACTGTTGTTCAAACTGGTTTTTCAATTGCTTTGTTGTCTTTTCAGATACTGACTTCAGTTTTTCGGAAACCAATTGATCGATATTGGCCAACTGCTGTTTGATATCGGATTCTTTTTGTTTTATAGCATCTTCTTTCTGTGCGTATTCTTCCTGAATCTTTGTGATGCTGATATTCATTTCTTCACGATACTTTTCTTCTATTTGGTGAGCTAAGACATCCTCAACATTGAATTCGTGCCCACATTTCGGACAATTGATTTTTGTACTTGATTGCATATGACTATTATTTATCTTGAACCGAAAAGAATTTTGTTAGGACATTATCATCGATAAAGTTAGTAACTAATCACCACTCAACCCTAAAAACTTAATGAATCATAAGCTTCCAGCAACTCATCCCGTGTTATTCCAAGGTATCTCCGTGTGATCATGACTGAAGAATGATTGAACAACTGGCTTAAACGCACGATTGCAATTTCCGCATTTGTACCAGCTTTCGAAAACACTTCTCTCCCAAATGTCTTTCGCAAGGTATGAGTTGAAAAGTTACCGATACGTAAATTATATCGGGATTTAATGGATTTAAAGATTTTGTTAAGCCATTGGACAGAATAAACTGAGTTTTTCTGACTAAGGAAAATTTGCCTCTCATTTGAGGACGGCTTAATATGATTATAACATTCGTTTATGTGCTTTTTCAGTTGAGCATTAATCCGGATCTCCCTTGACTTTTGTGTTTTTGTCTCGACCAGGACAAATACATCCTTGTTAAGAATATCATTCCACTTAAGTTTTAAGATATCACTGATCCGGAGGCCCCAGAAACTTCCGGCTGCAATCAGTAGAGACAATTTATATTCTCTATCATCGTAAAGTTTACGAATCAAATTTAGGTTCTGATCCCAGGTCAAATAATCTGCAGTGGTTTTGCTGTATTTTTTACTCATAAAATATTCAGTTTTGTTTAGTTATCGACAATAGTGAAGCATAGTTATTTATTCTCGTTGTTTTAATCATTGTATATCAATCTATTACGAAATAATATTCAGTTTTATACAAAAGTGAATGTTTTGGTCTCATGCATTTTTTCACTATCAGTTCCTGTCTGTTAATTATGACAAAATTGGTAATACTGAAAATTTTCATCCCAGAATCTGAACCAACTTGGATATTTAATAATACTGATACCAGTTATTTTTTCATTTGACATGAATAACAGTATAAGATAGTTTTCCAATGTCTCGCTATTAATACAAACCTTAAACTGTAATATCTTTAATTCCTCATGCATGTTGCAAAGATAATAAAATGTTATAATTATATGGTAATAATTATATATTTATTAATATATGGTTATAATTATGACAATAACAATTTTAATCTAAGAATTGGATTCTTAATTTTGAATTAAATTTTTCATAAAATGGTTTACGAACGTATAAATCCGATCTCTGACCGCCACCAGACAACATTGACTGCAATTGGAAAGAAAATTCTCGAACTACGCAGATCCACAGGTCTATCTATTGAACGATTCTGTGTTAGAAATGACCTCCCCCGAATTTCATATGCAAATCTTGAAGCTGGTAAAAACTTTCATATGACAACACTATTAAAGGTACTTGATGCATATCCTGAAATAAAATCACTGGAAGATTTCTTTATAGGTATATAATAATTATAACAGGGATATGAAGGATTTTGGATTAACTATCCTGTTTTCCATGTGGCCAGAAGATTGTTAAGAATTTTATTCCAAGAATTCAGGTTTCATTAAAGTTCCACTGATTAAAATTGAAATTTTATAAACGACAATATCTGTGCTGGTGGTACATTTTGATACTTCAGATGGTGAAATTATCATAGGTTAGCGTTGAGTGCTTCGTATTACCATGATGTTGTGATGATCATTAACCCCATTAAGTGCAGCATATTTTACCATTAAATGTAGTTTAGATGTCATTATGGAACAGGCTGATCAATATTATAATGTGGCTGTATTTATATTGGAATATACGGCATATTGAATATGAAAAAAAATGATATAATATCCAGCCAATCATCGATATCCGGCAAGCAATTGGTCGAATTAGAAAAGATTGGCCTTGTAATCCGGGAACTCCGGTTCAATTTTGGATTACTAACGCAAAAAGAACTTGCTGACAGGTGTGGAGTGCACTTCAACACCATCCATACAATCGAACATGGGAGAAGAAATTATAATCTGTTGAGTCTCATCAAAATCATTTGTTATTTTGAATATGACCTGCCAACCTTTATGAGGGAATTGATGTAAATTCTTTTTTATCTTAAAATGTTCACTTGCTTCATTTTCATCAGTCAGGATTGCTCACTTTACTTGGATTATCATATACAGCATTTACCTCTTTCTTGTAATCAGCATTAACATCCTTCTTGGTCGAAACTAACTGGACAGTCTTGGAAATTTCATTAAGTGATAAGGTCAACTTACTTTTGGAAAGTAGCTGATTCAGATCCTGAACGGTACTGGAGTTTGTTATTTTTAAAAGGTAATAATATAATACGGACTGAAAAATCTTAATTGAAGTTATCTTTTTGTCTGATATTTCAACCCTATATCTTTCATAAAGTTTTGTAACTAATAATTGGTTATGACCATAAAAAAACTTGGAAGGTGTTTTTAAGTAATCATCGCTTTCCTTAGCTAATTCAATAGCTGAAAAAGATGGAGAAACCTCTTTTTGTTTTTCTTCTTTTATTTCTTGTTGGTTAATATTGTTATCAGGGAGTTCGCCTGGTATGTTAGTAGTCGTATTACCACTATTTAATGGTAACTGACCTACTACATTAGTGGGAGTATTACTATGAGTAGGTGTACCAATATCGGTAACAATACTAATAGGTGAACTACCGTTAATAGAATCATCATTGAAAATTGTACTTTTAGGCAGGTTTCCATTATTATATTCTTTATCCTCTGGTACCGCTGCCAGCCTTAGTATCTCATTAATATTAACAGCAATTGTCTTATCAGTGACCTGGCGTATCAATTTCATGGCCCGGAACTTCTCTAATGCTTTTTTGATTGTCCGGTGATCTGATCCGACTGATTTTGCAATGCGGTAGATCGTGATTCTGAACGATTCGGCATTTGATAATAGGTATGCCAGTATTAACTTTTCAGTGGCTGATAAATTTATATAAAAAAGTGCATTCGGAATTTGTGTAAAATCAGATTTAAGTTCTGTTTTTTTTACGTAAAAATAATTGCCGGTGCTTTTCATATTAATTTATAATGAATTACATTTTTATTTTTTGATTCAACCAATTGTATAATATAATTTGTTCCATGTGTAATGTTGTACAGTGGTATAAGTAAGAAATTTAACATTGCGAGATCAAATTCCTTTCCGTATGGCATCACATTGAAAATCTTGTAAAAGTTATCCTCCCATTCATAATCGCGATCATTAATTCGATAATAGCTGCCATTTAATGTGTATAGCGTTTGCAACAATAAATCGGGTATGCAGATATGATATTGAAGTGCTCCATTCTTATGAATCCAATCCATTTCTTCCTTCCAATTGGTTATGTTTTCCTTCTTCATAAAATCTTTCAACTCATTGTCCATCCGATTCCTGTGTCTGTCGTACCATTCTTTCTGATAGTCCATCTGAAATTTGAAAAAGTGTGTAATTGATAACATCACTATTAATGCCTGTTCAACTTCCATATTGATTGTTCCATCATAATATTTTTTGTTGGCAAGGTCAATTATCAAATCGATTTTACTTTCGTTTAAAATTTTATTACCCATTTTATAGTCATCTATCAGAGATTCAATGGTTTTGCGACCAGACCAGAATCCCAGAGCACATCCTGTTTCACAGTAAAATTGAATTATGTCACTTATTGATTCGATATGAATACCGGATCCCAGGAATAATGTACGGGCACCGTCGCCCTCACCGGATTCAAGTAGAACCTGATAATAATAATTCTGTTCCTCATCTGATACCTTAACAAGGAATTTATGGTCTTCTTTTTCGCAGTGGATCTTTAAAAGGTAAACTGTTTCATCCCAATTATTATTCAATAAATAAATTGCTTGCGAAACATCATCAACAAAAACATCTATAATCCTGGTCCTCAGTGATAAATAATATTCCAATTCCTCTTCTGATGATTTCTCCAATTCACCTAAAGAGATGTTGTCGGGCTCTTCAACCTTCATGAACTCACAATCATCATAGAAGCCATTAATCCTGAAGTACTCCTCTATATTGTCACCGGCATCAAATAATCCTGATCCAATTATATTGTCATTCTCGTCAATAATAAGATAAAATCTATCCAAGATGGATGCTTGCTCCAATGCCTCCTCAAATGTCAAATTTGCATTAGCCCAACAAAGGTCATAAACAACATCCACCGGATCAATGGTATCAACCCCTTCTATGAAATGACATGCCGGCCACTCATCATGGTTAAAAAAATCACCCGTAAAAGGATTGATGCCGTTTTCCAATAAAACTCGCTCATATTCTGACATAAATGCATAATCATAACCTTCACCAGGTTCAGCAAAATATATGTTTGGGTATATGGATGATTCTCCAAAAAGGTTTGTAAATTCTTCCTCTGTCAGAACTTCGATTCCTTCTGATGCTTTGTAATCATCAATTATCTGGCCCATTTCTTCCCATTCAGCAATTATTTGCTTCATCTCTTCAATTGTATAATGATATGGATTCGTTATTTTCATGATCTTAGTCTTTAATGATTTTATCATCCGGGATAAACTCCCATACGGTCGGGTCTTCAGGGTCGTCAAAACCAAGAATTTCGTATCGATATAACCTGTTCCCATCTGTTAGTATTTTTTTGACACTCTTTTTAGGATCGAAAACTTTTTTTAGATAAGGGAGTGTGAGACCCTTATAATCCCGATTTGTTTTTCGAGCTAAGGCGTGAAGTTCATCAAGTGTCCAGTGACCGTAAATAAGTTCTCGCATTACTGCGCAATTGGTAAGATCAAATACCTCTCCTATAAAGGAGATCTTCATAGATTCAAGCATTGTCGGCCTGTAGCCAATCATGCCAATTGTTAATTCTGTTTTATTCATATGCATATTTGTTATATTTCAATTATCATAACAGTAAATAAATAGTAGGATTTACAAAATATTCAACCTTCTGTTAACCAGAAGTCAATTGAGAAAGGGACTACTCAATGCGGGAATGATGGAAAATTCAACTTCTTTTAAGAATCCGGAAAACTCACCATTGTATTTCTCTGTGCCATCCAATCTCAAGGTATCAGTTGAATGATCTATGCTGTATATATGCAATTTCTGATCCTCCCTCGATTCAAATATTACCTTAATTTTGTCATCCTCAGGGAACA
>DAONEU010000079.1:0-7626 GCA_035403245.1 Bacteroidales bacterium
ACAGATGATAGATACAGATAAATTTAAAGAGATTTGGCAGACCATCACCCGGAATAAAACCAGGAGTACACTTACCGCTTTTGGAGTCTTTTGGGGTATGTTTATGTTTATCGTCTTAATTGGCATCGGTAAAGGTTTTGAAACCGGATTAAAAAAAAATGTAGGTGATATCGCACCAAATTCAATGTTCGTCTTCGGAGGTCAAACTTCTATCGCATACAAAGGATTAAATGCTGGTCGCTTCTGGAGAATGAACAATGAGGATTTGGAAATTCTCAAAAAACAACTTCCTGAAATTGAAAATATCTCCGGTATGGTATTTGCCGGAATGACTTCCAAAACAACACGCAATGATAAATCAGGCGATTTCTCTTATCGAGGAAATGACCATATTTACTACAATATTGAGCATCAGACCGTCCTTCATGGGCGTGTTTTCAATCAACTAGATTTAAAAGAAAAACGGAAGGTCTGTGTATTGGGGAATAAAGTATATGACCAACTTTTCAATCCGGGAGAAGACCCCGTTGGACAATCGATCTGCATGGGGGGCATTTACTATGTTGTTGTAGGAGTTGTAAAGCCATCCGGGAACCTTAACTTCGGAGGTGATGGTGGGTCAACAATCTATATACCTACGACTACACTACAACAATTGTTCAATCGTGGAAATGACGTAGATATTGTTGCCATTTCTGCAGGTGATGATGTTAAGATCAAAGATTTGGAGAAAAAAGTGAGTGAGATTTTAAAAATAAAACACAGAATCGCTCCGGAAGATCAAAAAGCAGTCAATACTTTTAATTTACAAGACATGTTTTTGATGTTCAAATATCTATTTTTAGGGATTAATATTTTGATTTGGATTGTAGGGATGGGAACCCTTTTGGCTGGAGTGATCGGGATCAGCAATATAATGTTGGTTTCTGTGAAAGAGCGGACTAACGAGATTGGAATTAAAAGAGCTTTGGGAGCGAAACCTAGTGTAATCACTAATCAAATTGTTTGGGAAAGTTTAATGTTGACTTTTATCGCCGGTTTTGCCGGAATGTTTTTTGGAATTTTAGTATTAGTGATCACCGAAACAGTAGTCACAGATGCCGAGATGTTTTCAAATCCAACCATTTCTTTCACAATGGCGATCGTTTCTGCGGTAATTATCGTATTATCGGGGTTACTTGCCGGTATTATTCCTGCAAAAAGTGCTATAAAAATCAAAGCTATAGATGCATTAAGAGATGAATAAATTATATATATTTGCAATTCAATATTAGAACAATGAAAAAGATACTCAAAACCACCCTATTTATTATTTTCGGACTAATAGTTATAGGAACATTTGTTTTTTTATGGAGTAAATCAAGGGTAAAAGAGACTGAATATGAATTAGTTTCTCCTGAAATTAGAACTATTGAAAAAAAGACAGTCATCACCGGCAAGGTAGAACCAAGGAATGAGGTAGCGATCAAACCTCAAATTTCCGGGATCGTAATTGCTTTGTATAAAGAAGCAGGGCAGTTAGTAAAGGCAGGTGATGTAATTGCCAAAGTTCAGGTGATCCCTGATATTGCACAACTCAATAGTGCTGAATCCAGATTAAATGTAGCCAATATTAATTTGGAACAAGCAAAAACTAATTTTGAAAGAATTGAAAAATTATATCAATCCAAAGTGTCCTCCAGAGAAGCTTATGAGCAAGCATTAACTTCCTACAAAAATGCCAAAGAGGAAGTGACCAATGCCAAAGAGAGTATCCAAATTATCAAAGAGGGAATCTCCCAAAAAACAGCTCAATACAGTAATACACTCATTAAAGCTACTGTTTCCGGTATGATTTTGGATATTCCCGTAAAAGTTGGAAATTCTGTTATTCAATCCAATAATTTCAATGATGGTACTACCATCGCAACTATTGCCAATATGGGTGATTTGATCTTTATCGGACAAGTTGACGAGACTGAAGTGGGTAAGATTAAGGAGGGTGACCCAGTAAAATTGGTGATCGGAGCCATGCAAGATGCCAAATTTGATGCAGTACTTGAATATATAGCTCCAAAAGGAACTGTTGAAAACGGAGCCACTGTTTTTAGCATCAAAGCAGCAGTAAAAATTACTGATAATGGTGGATTTATCAGATCAGGATATAGTGCAAATGGAGAAGTTATTACTCAAAAAGTTGACAGTGTGATTGCCGTTCCGGAATTTGCACTTGAATTTTCTGGTGACTCCTCATTTGTCTATGTTGAAAATGTTGGTAAACAAAAAGAAAAATATAAAAAAACACCAATTAAAGTTGGTCTCTCTGATGGTTTTTACGTTCAGGTGAAGGAAGGTTTAACTGTCAAAACAAAAATTCGTGGTAAAGCAAAATTAATCAAATAGTTATGGAATCGATGTTCTCAGTATTTATCAGATCTATCTTCATTGATAATATGATATTTGCCTATTTCTTAGGCATGTGTTCCTATTTAGCAGTGTCAAAATCGGTTAAAACTTCTTTTGGATTAGGTATTGCTGTTTTCTTTGTAATGGTGATCACCGTTCCTTTCAACTATCTAATAAACAAATATTTATTACAGTCCGGAGCCTTAAAATGGATCTCTGATTATTTTTTAGATATTGACCTTTCCTATTTGTCTTTAATTATTTTCATTGCGGTTGTTGCTTCTATTGTACAATTGTTAGAAATGATTATTGAACGTTTCTCCATGAAACTATATAATGCATTAGGAATATTCCTTCCTTTGATCGCTGTTAACTGTGCCATTTTAGGAGGGTCCCTTTTTATGCAAGAAAAAAACTTCCCTAATGTTGCTTATAGCACCGTTTATGCTGCCGGTTCAGGCTTGGGCTGGATGTTAGCCATTGTGGTTTTTGCAGCTATTAACGAAAGAATCAAATATTCTGCTATTCCTAAACCTTTACAAGGACACGGTATCTCATACATCATTACCGGTTTGATGGGCCTAGGATTCATGGCGTTTTTAGGGTTATAATTTCTGAAAAATGCAAAAAAATCCCACTTTTTTAGGTGAATTAGCATCCAAAATTATTGAAAACAATGCAATTCCTCTAGAAAAAATACTTGTTCTACTTCCCAATAAGCGTGCCAAAAGAGTTCTCCAAAAAGAGATTGCTCTTCTGATCAACAAACCCCACTTCTCTCCTACTATCCTCACCATCAGTGAGTTTATTGAATCATTATCCCCATTTAAAGTCATTTCTAAAGAGGAACTTTTGCTTCAGTTATATGATTGTTTTATCTCTTTAGACTCCTTTAAAGAGGAAACTTTTCAGAAATTTTTATCCTGGGGCCCCATTTTTTTAAGTGATATCAACGAAATAGATCTTCAATTGGCACCTGCTGAACATATTTTTGTTAACCTTTCAGAAGCCAAAGAGATTGACACCTCCTTTTTAAAAGGGGAACTTTCTGATAATCAAATTATTTATTTACGCTTCTATCAACAATTATATTCCATTTATAGTGAATTCTCATCTCGTTTACAAAATCAAAAAAAGGGATATGCCGGGATGGTTTTTCGCTCAGTAGCAGAACAATTAAGTAAAACAGGAGTCGATGATCCTGAAATACTAAATAATTATAAAAATTTCCAACGATTTATTTTTGCCGGATTTCATGCTCTATCTCCTTCTGAAATGGCGATTTTAGAGTTTTTCTATCATCGTTTTCATGTTGAATTTTTATTTGATATTGATCATTTTTATGATACTCAATACACTCCATTTGTAAAAACATTACAAAATAATCTCAGAATTCCCGATATTCATATTAAGGATCAATTCAGAGAGATTCCCAAGGAGGTTTTTATCACGGAGGTGTCCGGTAATATGACTCAAATTTATCATGCCATTGAAATATTAGAGGAAATTGAGCAAAAAGAGGGAAATTTAGATCAAACTGTTCTTGTTTTTGGTGATGAATCACTAGTAGTTCCTTTTGTTCACGCTTATGATTGCAGTAAGGCGAATCTCACAATGGGATATCCGATCCAAAATACAACAGCATACCAATTACTGAAGTTATTGATTCGATTGACTAAAAATGCGCAAAGATTCAGCAATTTGCAAAACAGTTCACAACCCATTTATTATCATAAAGACATCATTAGTTTTCTTCAGAATCCATTGATTATAAATGCCGTTTTTGGGGGCAGTGATAAAGCCAATCAAGTGATTAATAACCTCATCTTTAATAACCAGGTATTTATTTCCAAAAAAGATTTACCTCCCATTATTCCTCAATTACCTTTTGAAGGGATCATTTTTGTTGAAGAATTACGCAACTTTATCTTAGGGTTAAGTAAGAAAACTGACTCAAAATCTACCGATTTTAAAACCATTGAGATCCTTTTAGATAAAATGGATGAAACCATTCAGTTTTTACAACAATACCAAAACTTGGAGAAAATCACGGATATTTCATCCATGGAGTATTTTATCTTTGAAAAAATTGATGGTGTAACAATTCCGTTTATTGGTGATTTCGATAAGGGATTACAAGTATGCGGATTATTGGAAACCAGAACATTAGATTATAAAAATGTGATTTTCTTGTCCATCAACGAAGGCGTATTACCGAAAGGAAAATCACAACCTTCATTGATCTTGTTTGATATCAAAAATTACTTCAATTTACCTACAAGTACCTACAAAGATTCGATTTTTGCCTACCATTTTTTCAGATTGATGCAACGTGCTCAACTGATTCATATCCTGTACGATAACGATTCCAGTTCTTCGTTAGCTGAAAAAAGTCGTTTTATTAGTCAATTAGAATTTGAAGTAGATAAGCAAAAACTCACTCAATCTATTCACATCACTAAAAGAGCGATCAATACACCTACAAAACCAAGAAGTATTGAAAATCTTTCGATAACAATTCACAAAGATGAAAGGATCATGAACGAACTCATGAGACTCAACTATTCTCCATCTAGTCTATCTACATTTATCAGTTGTCCTCTAGCCTTTTATTTATCACAAGTCGAAAAAATTGAAGCTCCCGAAAGTATCGATGAAAGTATAGAAAATAAAGTGATTGGGTCGATCATACACGAAGTTCTGGAAACCATTTTTGAAGAGATCCGAGTTCAACCCTTAAAGGATGTTCAGATATTAGATCATTATTTAAAAGATCTGGATTCCACTGTTCAACACTTCTTCAAAAAGAATCGTGACCTACAAAATGCTGATATATCTAAGGGAAAAATATATTTAGCCACTGAAATTGTGAAAAAAAATCTGTTTGCCTATCTTCAAATGGCTAAAGAGGAATTTAAAAATTCCACACTTGAAGTCAAAGGGAATGAGGTACAGCTAATATCCTCTTTAGAAACCGGTTATGGAACCATTCAATTAAAAGGTAAAATTGACAGAGTGGATGTTCGGGATGGTGCTATCACCATTTTAGATTACAAAACCGGTAAAGTAGATGCTAAAAAACTGGATTTTATTGATCCTGAAACCATATTAACCGATTCTGATCAAAAGCAACTTTTTCAGTTATTTATGTATCTTTATCTATATCTAAAAGATCAATCTGAAAAAACTACTTTAAAAACACAAATTTATCGGGCCGGAATCGTTTCATTCCAGGAAGTTTTACTCAAAAACGAAGATTTTATTCAATATGCAAAACTTAGTTTAGGGAAAAAGGAAAAAACGATAGACTTAACTCAAGAATTTATTCAAGATTGGGAAACTATATTAAAACAACTGATTGAAAGAATTTTGGATCCGAAAGAACCATTTCAACAAACTGAAGAACAATCTCATTGCATTTACTGTGATTTCAATGCAATATGTAGAAAGGGATTAACTGAAAAAAGCTATTAGAAAATGAGTGATAAAACTATTGTCAATATTGGAAATATTCGTTTAGGGGGAGCTTTACCTGTTGTTGTACAAACTATGACCAATACCGCAACAACTGATATTGAGGGAACTATTGAACAAACCATCCGGGTGATTGATAAAGGGGCGGAAATGGTAAGAATTACCGTTCCAACCTTAAAAGAGATCGATAGTTTAAAGGAGATTGTTACAAAAATTCGTGAAAAGGGTTATAAAACACCCATTATTGCAGATGTACATTATCTTCCTGAAGTAGCCGAATCTGTGGCTACATTCGTCGACAAAGTGCGGATTAATCCGGGTAATTTTGTGGACAAACGTGAGTTTAAATCAATCGACCTAACAGATGAAGAATACGACGAATCGGTAGCCAAAATGGCATTGAAGGCCAAATCGCTGATTGATGTTTGCAAAGAACACCACACTGCAATCCGAATTGGGGTGAATCAAGGCTCATTATGTGACCGGATTGTAAGTCGATACGGAAATACCCCTTTGGCGATGGTGCAATCTGCTTTAGAATGGATCCAAATTTGCCAACAATATGATTTTCAAAATATTGTATTTTCATTAAAATCAAGTAATGTGAATACTATGTTGGAAGCGACCAGTCTTTTAGCTCAAAAAATGGATGAGCAGGGAACTCGTTATCCATTGCATCTAGGTGTTACTGAGGCCGCTGATGGGATGGAGGGTCGCGTAAAGTCAGCTATTGGTATCGGAGCCCTTTTATTACAAAATATTGGTAACACAATCCGTGTTTCTCTTACAGAGGATCCGGAAAATGAAGTTATTTTTGCAAAAAAACTGATTCAGGTAGTTGCTCGATTTGAGCCACATAAATATTCCATTCAGAATCAAAAATTAACCATTGTCAGTGATGAAACTGATCCGGAAACATGGTGGGCTGAAGCCTCTGCTGTAGCCGGTTATTTCCATCTCAACCGACAATATACTAAACTACAAATCATCAATCCAAATTTCAGATCTGAACAATGTATTGAATTGGAAGACACGATTTTGCAAGGATGTCGGATTAAATTGACCAAAACAGAAATAATTGCCTGTCCCTCATGTGGCAGAACTCAATATGACATTCAAAAAGTGTTGGGGATGGTAAAAGAAAAATTTAGTCATTATCCAAACTTAAAAATTGGGGTAATGGGATGTGTGGTGAACGGCCCCGGTGAGATGGCTGATGCAGATATTGGAATTATCGGTAGTGCCAACGGGAAAATGGCTGTTTATAAGGGCACACAAAGGATCTCCCCATTTCTCCCCTATAAAGAAGCATTTGATATCTTAGAAGAACAAATTCATACCATTATCCATTTAAAAAATCAGGTTCGATGAAAAAAATATTTGGATTATTTATGCTCCTTACGGTTTTCTTCTTGAATTCCGTGAATGCTCAAGAAGTGATCACTGAAAGTGACCAAACACAATTGATGGAAACCCCCATTCTGATGGTTCCTGAAAAAGTGTTACTTACTCCAATCCCTTCTTCCGTTAACAATGCAGATTCCTACTATATGCCGTATGTTTTCTATCAGGAGGAGTATTCATGTGCACAAGCCAGTTCTCTGGTTTATTTGTTCACTTACGAACTTGCGGTGAGAAGGAATCGGTATGTTTTGTTTGATGATCCTTATTACAAATATCATATTCCCAGTCATTTTGCATGGAATTTTTATAATAATGCGAATAGTTTGCAAGGAGTAAGTTTCATGGATACCTGGCATTTGATCA
>DAONEU010000079.1:7726-8850 GCA_035403245.1 Bacteroidales bacterium
AGCACAGAAACCGGTGTATGGAATGCTACTGCTTATGTAGTTCAGGTCAGAGATGAAGTGTTTCCACAAATCACTTATAAAGCTACTGTTACCCATGATCGAAGAAATATGATCAAGATCAGTGCTGGAATCGCTGCTGATACGTCTGCTACTACACCTGAAAAAACAATCGATTTTGGGGTTTTTAATTACCAGGGTGGACCTTACTATATGCGAGGCGCCGCTTATGACGGATACCAAACCTTAGAGTTAGGATTAGATATCACTCCTTTATTAAACGATATGGACCCCGATCAACCTTATAAATTCTTTTTTATAGTTGATGAAAATGATCCATCGAGTCTAGGTACCGGTCAAATTATCAATTTTTCATTGATGGATTATACCGGAACACCGGTTGCTGAAACTGCATGTTCGCAAACCAATGTCGGAATTACCAACAACTCTAGAACGAAGTTATCCGTTGTTAAGTCGATCCATTTTACCAAACCTGAAATCACGAATTTGGTAGTAAACACGATATTAAACACTGATTTTCAATATCAATTGAGTGCAACACAAGGGAAGCCCGGTTATAGATGGGATTTTACAAAAGAATATGCAGTTGATGAATTTTCAGCTACTTTTCCCGGGTCATCCGGAAACTCTGTGAACTTATCTAACTCAGATTATGGATATGCTCTTGTTAATTTGCCATTTAGTTTTCCTTATTATGAATCGGAATATCAGAAAATCTGTATCAACGCAAATGGTTTTATCACTTTCAGATATGAGCAATTAAACTGGCCTTACATGAGTTCTGTAGAGAATCAAAACAGATCAACAAGGATGATTGCCCCATTTTATGCAGATTTAGTTCTTTCAAGTGTAAAAGTTCAAAGTGACACCAACGTAGTTTCCATTTATCTGCAAGGCAAGATCAAAAACGAAATTGATAATAGTCTAAGAATAGTTGTCAAGTTATATAAAAATGGGATTATTGAGTTTTATTACGGTGATATGTTGTATATCAACAGTTCTTTTGAATCTGTAGTTTCCAGAGGGGATGATCAGGTGTATCAAAAAACTCCGATTTCCGGGTTACCATCAGCCTCGTGTTCCAATCGGAACTTCAGATTCACCCC
>DAONEU010000080.1:0-8748 GCA_035403245.1 Bacteroidales bacterium
TTTGGGTATTGGGTTTTAGTAGACATTCGTCCTTTGTCCTTCGTCCTTCGTCCAAAAAAAGAGAGGCCAACCCTGCCCCTCCTTTTTCCATTTGCTAATTTGCTATTTTGCTAATTTTTTGTGTGTAAACTGTTCCATCGTTTGAAATCACCTTTATTAGATAAATACCATCTGGTAGATTTGAAATATTAACTTTATTTGATTGAAAATTTATATCTGAGGAGACAACTTTCCCCAGTATATCGTACAATAAGAATGATTCAGGTTCACAACCCGATATGGTTATCTCATTAGTTGCCGGATTTGGATATATATTACAGATCGATTTTTGTTCAGATACAATTCCGCTATAAGTACCGCATGGATTATCTTTATCAAAAAATAACCAAAAACAAGCCACTGCGATATCCTCATACAAGTATTTTATTTTGAGTAAATCGTAGTATAATGGCAAAGCATCCTGAAAATTACAAGTAATTTTAATTGTTCTCCATAATGTATCACCAGTTAAAGGGTGAAGATATGGTTTATAATCATAAGATTTTATATCATATTTTCTTAAAATTAAATTCATAGGTTTGTTATTTGATCTAATAGCTGAAGAAGGAACAAGCGTTGGATCAAAATAAAAATCATAAAAAGATAAATATATTCTTCCGTTGGTGTATGAAGGTGTTGATGAACTACCATAGAATTCATTGTGATAAGGTAATGAAAATTGAAGAAAAAATCCCGGAAAGCAATTTTCTAAAATATTCATCAATTCATATTGCAGGTGTTCATATCCTTCTTGAATCCGAATCTGATAAATAGGGAGTTCGCCTATATAATCACACATATATAATGAGTCCAAAAAAGCATATTCGACCACATGATAATCATTAAAAACAAGATTCAGACCGGCATTTGCTGTTCGGTTCCCATTCACGGGAAATGCATCAGGATTATAAGGAATACACCAAATAATACCTGTACTATCACTGATTTGAGCATTCAAAATATTCCCATAAAAGAATTGTGTAAAAAGGATAAACGATAAAAAAATCGTTAATTTTTGTTTAAAATAATCTGATTTCATAATTCTCTGTTTTAAATGATCTATAGATTTTAGAATTAATATGCAATAATACAAAAAAAACAGATAATAAACAATTTTAACAAAAAAGAGAGGCCAACCCTGCCCCTCCTTTTTCCATTTGCTAATTTGCTATTTTGCTAATTTGCTCATTTATTTCATCTCTTTTTGGAGTTTTTCATTCAATAAAGGAACAATTTGATTCACGTCTCCAACAATTCCTAAATCTGCTGTCTGGAAAATTGGTGCATCTTTATCCTTGTTAATAGCAACGATAAAATCTGACTCTTCCATACCTGCTAAATGTTGGATTGCACCTGATATACCTAAAGCAAAGTACAAATCGGGACGAACAGTCTTGCCGGTTTGTCCCACCTGACGATCATGAGATACCACCCCTAAATCAACCATAGCGCGTGATGATGAGACCTCTGCACGTAAAGTCTTAGCCAATTCGTTAAGTTTTTTGAATCCTTCTGCATTACCAACTCCTCTCCCACCTGAAACCAAAATTTTGGCATCTGTAATATCTACTAAATTTTTAGTTTCCTTCACGGTTTCAAGAATTTTCACTTTAAACTTTGAAGAATCAAACTGAATATTCACTTTCTCCACATTTCCCTTTCTTGATATATCTTTCAGTCCTTTCATCATCACACCGGGACGAACAGTTGACATTTGAGGGCGATGCTCTTTACAAACGATGGTAGCCATTAGATTACCTCCAAAAGCCGGACGTGTCATCAAGAGATGTCCATCATCTCCCATCTCTAATGCGGTGCAATCTGCTGTTAAACCTGTTTCAATACGGGCAGACAATCTGGGACCTAAATCACGTCCAATCGTTGTTGCTCCAATTAAGATAATCGAAGGTTTGTAAGATTGAACCAACTGGTTCACAGCTTGCGTATATGGTTCAGTATTATAGATTGAAAACTCAGGGGCATCAGCGTACAAAACAATATCTGCACCATAAGAGATCAATTCGTGTGCTTGCTCATCCATATGATTTCCTAAAAGAATAGCAACTACTTGCTCATTCAGTTTTTCATTTAACTCCTGAGCTTTGCTCAAAAGTTCCAGACTCACATTTTGAATCTGACCGTTTCGTTGTTCAACGAAAACAAAAATATTTTTATATAATGATTGGTCCATCTTAATTACATTTTAAAATTAGATAATGAATTTTTCTTTCAGTTTCTCCATAATGATCTCAACGGCCATCTTGGGATCCACTTCATACTTTTGGCCCACAGACTTTGCTCCTTTAGAGAAAGATTTAAAGACGCGTGTAGGAGATCCTTTAAGTCCTAATTTGGTCTCATCTACAGAAATATTGTCAAAGCCCCAAACTTCAACCTCTTTTTGGTAAGCAGTCATGATTCCGTTAACCGACATATATCTTGGTTCATTTGCTGAAGCTAATACCGTTATCAAACAGGGAGTTTCCACTTGAACGATTTGATAACCTTCCTCGTTTGCTTTTTTAATCGTGAAAGTATCATTAGCGAACTGAAGATCTTCAACGTAAGTAACTTGAGGTAGATCGAGAAGTTCTGCAATTTGAGGTCCTACCTGAGCAGTATCCCCATCAATTGCCTGACGACCAGTAATGATCAAATCATACTCTAACATTCTAAGAGCACCGGCTAGAGCATTGGATGTAGCTAAAGTGTCAGCGCCGGCAAATCTTTTATCAGTAAGGTGGATTGCTCTGTCTGCGCCCATTGCATAGGCTTCTCTTAATATTTGATCTGCTTGGGCAGGACCCATAGTGATTACGGTCACGTGTGCTCCAAATTGATCTTTAAGATTCAAGGCCATCTCAAGTCCCCCTTTATCATCCGGATTCATAATACTGGGAACACCATCTCTAATCATGGTTCCGGTTTCAGGATTTAATTTGATTTCTGTAGTATCCGGAACTTGTTTTATACAAACTATAATTTTCATATTGAATTCTTTTCTATTAATAAACTATTTTAATAAACCGGCAGCGATCACCATTCTTTGAACTTCAGATGTTCCTTCATAGATTTCAGTGATTTTCGCATCTCTTAACATTCTTTCCACTGGATATTCTCGGGTATATCCGTATCCGCCGTGAAACTGAACTGCTTTGGAAGTAACTTCCATTGAGGTTTCAGATGCATATAGTTTAGCACGGGCGGCTTCAACGGAATAGGGCAGTTTCATATCTTTTTTATAAGCAGCCATGCGAACTAATAAGCGGGATGCTTCAATTTTGGTGTCTAAGTCGGCCAATTGAAACTGAGTATTTTGGAATTGAGCGATTGGTTTTCCAAACTGTTTTCTCTCTTTGATATATTTCAAGGTTTCATCCATCGCCCCTTGAGCAATTCCCAAAGCCTGAGATGCAATACCAATTCTACCACCATCAAGTGTTTTCATTGCGATACCAAATCCACCTCCAATTTTTCCTAAAAGATTCTCTTTAGGGATGATACAATTTTCAAATATCAACTCGCATGTAGCAGAACCTCGGATTCCCATTTTTTTCTCTTTTTTACCAATCGAAAAACCTGGTGTATCACGTTCCACAATAAAAGCGGAAATTCCTCTTGTTCCCTGCGATTTATCTGTCATAGCCATAACGATATACACTTGAGCATACGCGGCATTCGTAATAAAGATCTTGGATCCGTTTAAAACGAAGTTATCTCCATCCGCAACGGCAGTAGTTTGTTGAGCAGAAGCATCAGTTCCGGCATTAGGTTCCGTTAGGCCGAATGCACCAATCCACTCGCCGGAGCATAACTTAGGTAAGTACTTTTGTTTTTGTTGTTCTGTTCCAAATTCGTAGATTGGGGCAGCACATAGGGATGTATGTGCCGAAACGATCACACCTGTAGTAGCACAAGCTTTTGAAAGCTCTTCGACTGCCATAGAATAGAGCATATTATCGCCACCGGCGCCTCCATATTCCACAGGAAATGGGATCCCCATTAATCCAATTTTCGCCATTTTAGGGACTGTTTCGACTGGAAAACGTTCCTCTTCATCAATCTCAGCAGCCAGAGGGCGTACCTCTTTTTCAACAAAAGCCCTGATCATATCCAGGAACAACAATTGCTCTTTAGTTAGTGAAAAATTCATATCTTTTTTAATTTTTTTAGTGAATATATTGATTTGAAAATAATTACAAAAGGATAGTATACAACAAGACAACATTCACTGGGTGAATATTGTAATGGTATACAAGGAAAGGTAAATATTACCGTATCATTCCTATAAAAACTGACACATTATAAAATGGGGAAAAGCAGTTTGAAAATGGGTGGAAAAAGCACTCATTCGTAGTGGTTTTTCCGTATAGAAGGGAACTGGATCCTCTTCTATATCAATAAGATGAGTAATGGTATAAGGTATATTCATTGTTTTTAATTTTTGTACAAAAGTACAATAAAAAACAGCGATTTTCCAGTGAATTATGCCATTTTCTTCCCAAAAATTCTTAAAAAAAAAGGTGTAAACTTTCGTTTACACCTTTCATTTTTTTGTATAGGAATTCTAATACAAGAAACTCAATAAAATACCTGCGGCAACCGCACTACCGATTACACCGGCAACGTTTGGTCCCATCGCATGCATCAACAAATAATTCGTTTTGTCATATTTTAATCCTTCAACCTGAGAAACACGAGCGCTATCAGGAACAGCAGAAACTCCAGCATTACCAATCAATGGATTGATTTTATTTCCATCTTTTAAGAATAGATTGAAAAGTTTAACAAATCCAACACCACCAGCAGTTGCAAAAACAAATGATAAAGCACCTAGTCCAAATACTAAGATTGAATCAACAGTTAAGAATGTAGTTGCTTGAGTTGAAGCTCCAACAGTTAACCCGATTAGAATAGTAACGATATCAATAAGTGGACCACTGGCAGTATTCGCTAAACGGCGAGTTACGGAACTTTCTTTAAGTAGGTTACCGAAGAATAACATACCTAAAAGAGCCAAACCACTAGGAACAATAAAAGCTGTTAATAGGATACAAAGTATAGGGAATAAAACTTTTTCTCTATGAGAAACCACGCGAGGTGGGCGCATTTTAATCACTCTTTCTTTTGGAGTAGTAAGTAATCTCATAACCGGTGGTTGGATCACTGGAACCAAAGCCATATATGAATATGCAGATATTGCAATTGCACCCAGCATACTAGGAGCAAGTTTAGAGGCTAAGAAAATAGCAGTAGGACCATCAGCACCACCAATGATACCGATTGCACCGGCTTCCATAGGGGTAAATCCTAGTAATAAAGCAAAAATATATGCTGCGAAAATACCTAACTGAGCGGCTGCTCCAATTAAAATCAATTTTGGATTGGAAATCAATGCAGAAAAGTCAGTCATTGCACCAATACCAAGGAAAATTAATGGTGGATATACCCCTTGAAGTACACCAAAATAGAGGTAGTTCATTACTGAACCACTCTCATAAACACCAATTTGTAAACCATCAGTGAACGGAATATTACCAATAATAATACCAAACCCAATAGGTACGAGAAGAAGAGGTTCATAATCTTTTATAATAGCTAAGGCAATAAAGATCAACCCAACAGTTATCATAATAATATGACCCCAAGTACAGCTTGCAAAACCTGTATATTCATAGAATTGCGAAATTCCTTCTTGGAAAAAATTTAATAGATTCATTTCTTTTTAAGTTTTAGGGTTAGATTTGACTTAACCAATTACAACTAGAACATCACCTTCCATCACAGCATCGTTTCTTTGAACGCGTATTTCTTTAATCACACCTTCTTTATCAGCATCGATATTATTTTCCATTTTCATGGCTTCTAATAAAACGATATGATCTCCAGGTTTTACATGATCGCCAACTTTAACGAACACATCTAAAATAGCACCTGGAAGAGGAGATTTTAGCGAACTTCCTCCTGTTGGAGCTGATGGAGCTTTAGGTATAGATGCCCCTGCTGAACCTGCTTTTGGTGCTGGAGGGGGAGTCAATTTAACAACTGCTTTAGGTTGTACAAATTTCTCAACTTCCATCTCCACTTCATATGGAGTTCCGTTTACTTCTATTTGAGCTATATTGTCTTCAATTCCTACAATGTCAACATTGTATTTATTTCCGTTAATCGTAAATTTATAATTTTTCATTTTTATCTATTATTGATTTAATAATTCATTTTTGACTTATCTTCTTTTTGGTGTTCTTTTAACCATGAGATGTTTTTGAGACCATGGAGAAAAATGAGCAGAAGGAGTTTCAATAGTAATCACTTCACTCTCTTTATCATGAGCTGAATTCAAATAGTAATGAAGCGCCATAGATGCTGCTGCAAGAGCTTCACCATTTTCTAAAATTTCATTATCTTTTGATTCAGTTTTCTTTTCTTCAATTACTTTGGCTCTTTTTTGTGCACTATGTAATTTTAAACGGGGTGCTTTTTTATTGGATAATCGAGCAAATAATTTTAGAATTAAGAAAATGATAAATAATGCAGTGAATACAACAGTCATTGAAATGATTGCTAATCCAAACCCATATTTATCTTTTTTGCTAATTTCTTCTGATTTGGAAGTCATGGGCTCCGGATTATTTTGAGAACCTGGTGTAAAGTATTTCAATTCAGATAAATTACTTACCATTTTTCCATCCACTTCAACTTCAACTGATCCATAATCATTTCTATAACCAAATGAATGTGTTGCAGTACGTAATGAATTATTAAATTTGAAAAAATCAATGATAGTTTTTCCGTTTGAACTAATCAAAGCAACATAATTGTTTGAATTAGAATCTAATGGATTAAAATTAGTATGAAATACACCATACGTTGGAGTATTATCCAAATAAAAAATCAAATAACTTCGTTGTGGAATTAACGTTTTTGGATCCCCTTTTGGTATTCTATACCAATTAGAGGTGTTTCCAGCTGCTAATCCTGTTGTGTCATTGGTTAAATAACATTCTGCAATATTTACTTTATTGTATGATGTATTGAAAATTTCAACCCAAGGTACATGGCGACCATATTCATCAGCCAAATTATTAATATTATTCAGAAAAAGTTCGTTGATTTTTAAATCACTCTGTTTCTGCGCGTTAGTAAATCCTAATGCCAGAATCAAAGTCACAAAAATGAAAAATGTCTTTAGTTTATTCATCGTATTTCATTGTTATAATGGACAATTAT
Organism: Bacteroidales bacterium; assembly: GCA_035403245.1. GTDB lineage: Bacteria > Bacteroidota > Bacteroidia > Bacteroidales > WCHB1-69 > UBA5429. Next base: position 7,270 of record DAONEU010000080.1, read on the forward strand.
CGTGCTTTTTAGCAGGATTTTCTAAACGTTTGTTCTTAGTTGATTCCAATGCACGGATCACTCTGAAACGGGTATTTCTTGGTTCAATGACATCATCAATATAACCATAACGAGCAGCTACATATGGATTTGCAAATGCATCACGATATTCGGCTTCTTTTTGACTCATGAATTCAGCTTGTTTTTCAGGATCTTCAATAGCGGCAATCTCTCTACCATTTAAAATTTCGATAGCACCTTTTCCACCCATCACAGCAATCTCTGCAGTTGGCCATGCATAGTTGATATCTCCACGTAAATGTTTAGAACTCATTACACAATATGCTCCACCGTAGTTTTTACGAAGAATTACTGTAATTTTTGGAACAGTAGCTTCACCGTAAGCATATAACAATTTAGCACCATGTATAATCAAGCCGCCGTACTCTTGACCGGTACCTGGAAGGAATCCCGGAACGTCAATTAAAGTAACGATTGGAATATTGAAAGCATCACAGAAACGGATAAAACGAGCTCCTTTTCTGGAAGAATTGATATCCAAAACTCCAGCTAAATATTTAGGTTGGTTTGCAACAATACCTACTGATCTACCGTTAAAACGAGCAAAACCAATAATGATATTTTGTGCATAGTTAGGTTGAATGTCAAAAAATTCACCATCATCAACAATCGCATGAATCACCTCCTTCATATCGTAAGGTTTGTTTGGATTGTCTGGTATGATTTGATTTAATTTATCTTCTAACCTGTTGATTGGGTCTTTTGTAGGAACATAAGGTGGTTCTTCCATGTTATTAGATGGAATGTAACTCAACAGTTTTCTAATTGTTTGAAGACCAATCTCTTCATTATCTACTGCAAAATGAGCAACCCCTGATTTTGTAGAGTGAACAGTTGCACCACCTAAATCTTCAACGGTAACATCCTCATTGGTAACGGTTTTTACCACTTTAGGACCGGTTACAAACATGTAACTGGTGTTCTTAACCATCATGATAAAGTCAGTTAACGCAGGGGAATAAACAGCACCACCGGCACAAGGTCCAAAAATTGCAGAAATTTGAGGAACTACACCTGATGCTAATATGTTTCTTTGGAAAATTTCAGAATAACCAGCCAAACTATTAACACCTTCTTGAATACGTGCTCCACCAGAGTCATTAATACCAACAACAGGTGCACCCATTTTCATAGCTTGATCTAATACTTTACATATTTTATTGGATTGAGTTTCAGATAATGATCCTCCAAATGTTGTAAAATCTTGAGAATACACAAATACCAATCTGCCCTCTACAGTACCGTATCCTGTTACAACACCATCTGATAAGTATTTTTCTTTATCCATTCCAAAGTTTACACAACGGTGAGTTACAAACATATCAAACTCTTCAAAACTACCTTCATCTAATAACATTAATATGCGTTCACGTGCAGTAAACTTACCTTGAGCATGTTGTTTCTCAATTCTTTTCTCGC
>DAONEU010000081.1:0-8681 GCA_035403245.1 Bacteroidales bacterium
TTTTTGCCTCTTAAAATGCGTGCTACCATCGTTGATAGTCTTCCAACAACCTCATTTTCAGCATCAATAACGACCCACTCTTTTTTTACAATTTTCTCGTTCGCTGAAATTGTTTTGTAACTTAATGTGTCCATTTTGTTCTTTTGTTTTTTTGTTTACAAGTTTTGTCTTCACCTACAAAACTCTGATTCTCAATTAATTTTTCCTTTCCTAAGTACAAGGATAATAATCGGTTTTTTAAGGGTGCAAAAATACATTTTATTTTCATATAATCAGCACTTTACACCTCTTTTTTTATAAAAAAAATGAAAATATTTTCAAATAACTGAAAATCAGATATATAAAAGAATTCTAGTCGTTTCTGATCTTACGTAACTCCACTAAAAATACCTTAACCCGACCATCTTTCATAAAACATTCGCACTGTTCCATCTCTTCTGCTTGAATAAATTTGTCGTAAGCATGCTCAAATTCTTTTCGAATACATAAATCAATAGCCTCTTCTACAACCTCTTGATAAATCCTATATTTGATTATTGTGGAATCTATTTGATCATCTTTATTGATGATCGTTGTACTCTTGGTTTTTGTTGTTTTTGTTTCTTTCGTTTTGGAAACAATTTCTTTGACAGGTTTCTCTTTTGAAACAGGAGTTACAGTTTTTGGTGACTTTTTAGTCTCATTTTTTGTTTCGACTGAAGGTTCTGTTTTGGGTTCTATCGGTTTATTTATTTCTTTAGATTCAATTGTATTTGTTTGATTTTGCGATATTGCATCGTTTTGTTTGATTCTTATCTCTTCTAACAATTCAGAATTAGCATTAAGGTACTCTTTGGCATATTCTAAAAACTTGTTTTCCATAGCGCTATTGCCTCGCTCTTTTGCTACAGCTGCTATCTTTAAATAGGACTCATATACACCAACTTTTGATCTTAATATTCCGTGATAATAGTCATCATTGCAATACCCTGAAGGCATATTATTACAAAATGTCTCTAAAATAGTGAAGATTTCAAATGCATCAGTTGCTTTATCAATTTTAATGAGAGAATCACCTTTACTATACAACTCATTGTAAAACTTCATGTTAAAATCGATCGTCCGCTTTTCTTGCTCTTCATTAAGTTGTACTTCATGATATAGAATGTTCAGTACTTCTAAAGCCTGATAATAATCTTTCATTTCATAAAGTATATCTAATTTCAATAAAAGTGCATTTGCTTGTAAAGGTTTAAATTCTAGAGAACGATTGATGTTATAAATGGCTTTTGGGTTATTTTTTAATTGTAATTCCAGGAAAGCATTGTCATAAAACATTTGATCGACCTTGATTTTTTGAATTGATAAAGTATCTTTTAGAACTAAGATCCTATTTTTTAGTCGATCAAATTGATTGATAATTTGATTATAATCCAAATTATCACATTCAGAAAGTTTTATTAACCGATTGGAATAGAAATCATTTAGTTCATTTTCTAAATCAATTGTAAACAAATAATGTAAAGTAATGAGTTCAGGATCAGATATATTGATTAATTCAACGCGCTTATCTATCTGATTTAAAAAACTCGATATGGAATCACAAACAAGACTATTTTGAGCTTGTACCTGACTAGAGATTAAAAAAAGGAGAATGAGGAGAATTTTTCGGTGCAAAGTATTTGATTTTAAAGTAGAACATCATTGATCGCTTTTTCTAAGTCTGATTTAGATGGAGCACCAACTATTTTTGAAGGTTGTGAATTTTTTTTGAAAAAGATGAGGGTAGGGATACTTTGAATTTGAAAAAAAGTAGCTAAGTTTTTTGATTTATCTACATTAACTTTATAAATAATCAATTTTCCTTTATATTTAGCTGCTAAGTCTTCTAAAACAGGATTTAAAGCATGACAAGGACGGCACCAATCAGCATAAAAATCAACAATGACAGGTGTTTTTCCTTTAAATTGAATCCCCTTTTCATTGTCAGTTTCGGTTACTTTTTGATAAAATTGTTCTTCAGAGATAAATTGTAGTTTTCCTGATAAATCTTCTTCTACACTAACTGACCCCCTTGTGTTTTGAGTTTTTAGTGAGGAATTCTCTTTATCTGTATTTTCTGTTTGAATGATTGTTTCCTCGGTTTTATTTTGATTGTTCTTACAAGAAATAGTTTGTAAACTTAATAATACCAGTAGAATGTAAAATAATTGTTTTGTAGTTTTCATAAATGAATTAATATTTTGTTTGTTATAAATGGTCATTGGTTACTTCAGATACATCCCGATGTTCCGGATAATCGATGGAATAGTGTAAACCGCGACTCTCCTTGCGTTCCATAGCATTCTTGATGATAATATATCCGACATTAATCATGTTTCTTAATTCGCAGATTTCAGGGATCAGTTTTGATTTTTTATAGAGTTCTTCCGTTTCAGTATAAAGGATATACAGTCGATCAAAGGCTCTCTTCAAACGTAAATTAGATCTCACAATACCAACGTAATTAGACATTATTAATTGTAATTCTTTTTTTGATTGAGTAATCAAAATCATCTCTTCATTTAAGACAGTCCCTTCGTCGTCCCATTCAGGTACTTCATGACAATGATCTATTTGATGTAGCTTATTTACAGCATTAATACAAGCTCTATGAGAGAACACAAGAGCTTCAAGTAAAGAGTTAGAAGCTAAACGATTAGCCCCATGTAACCCAGTTGAAGCACACTCTCCGGAAGCATATAATTGATGGATTGTAGATTCCCCCCATTCATTTGTTTTAATTCCACCACATGAATAATGTGCTGCAGGAACAACGGGAATCATATCTTTAGTGATGTCTATACCTGCACTTAAACATTTGGCAAAGATATTTGGAAAATGTTGAAATATCTCATCTTTAGAAATTTTCGTAGCATCCAGATATACGTGTTCTTTACCACTAATTTTCATTTCGTTATCGATAGCTCTGGCTACGATATCTCTAGGTGCTAATGAACCTCGACTATCATATTTCTGCATTAAATCATTTCCATAATAATCTTTTAAAATAGCACCTGAACCTCTTAGTGCTTCAGTTATAAGAAATGAAGGAGACTCTTTTGGGTTAAACAATGAAGTAGGATGAAATTGTACAAATTCCATCCCATTAACGAAACCTTTAGCCCTATAAACCATTGCAATTCCGTCACCAGTCGCTATTAAAGGATTAGTAGTATTTCCATAAACTGTTCCAATGCCACCGGTTGACATCATGGTAATTTTAGAAAGAATTGTTCTAATTTTCCCTTTTTGAGGATTGTAAACATAAGCACCATAACAAGTTATATCATTAGAACGACGACTTACAGTGATTCCCAAATGGTGTTGAGTTATTATTTCAACAGCCAAATGATCTTCCAGAATCTCAATATTTGGGTTTTGTTTAGCTGCAAGAATCAATTTCTTTTCAATTTCAACACCAGTTATATCCTTATGATGAAGAACTCTAAATTCAGAATGGCCTCCTTCTTTAGCTAAAGAGAATTTTCCAGATTCTGTTTTATCAAAATCAACACCCCATTCAATCAGCTCCATTACACGTGCTGTAGATTCTTTAATGGTTAGTTCTACAATTTTTCGATCTGATAATTCATCACCTGCAATGATCGTATCTTGAATATGTTTTTCGTAAGTATCAGGATTATAAACAACAGCTGCAATACCACCTTGAGCAAATTTGGTTGCTGTTTCATCAATTTTTCCTTTGGTAACAATACAAACTTTACCATAATTAGCTGCTTTTAATGCAAAGCTTAATCCGGCTATACCGGATCCAATAACTAGAAAATCAACATATTTTCGCATCAATATCGTGATTAAATTGGTTGCTGCAAAATTACTAGTTTTTTTTTAACGATAATAAATACCTTGATAAGTGCCCCTTTTTGCAAATTCTTGTTCAATTTTGTGAAGAACAACATCATATCTAACAGTACCCCATGTGTTTACGGAGAGATATTTGGGAGGCACTTCACCTGCAAACCGTTCAATGATCAAATGTGGAGATAAATGTTCAACAAAATCAACAATAAATGGGATGTAATTATCCAAAGAAAAGAGAAAAAAACGTTCCGGATTCGTTTTAAACTCTTCCTCAATTTTTGTACCCTTTATGATTTGTAACTGATGAAATTTAATGCTATTTATCTGTAATTGATTGATAACTATAAGATCTTTCATCCATATTTCAGGTGTTTCAAAAGGAAGTCCAAATATAAAATGTCCACCGGTATGAATCTCTCTTTCTTTGGTCCATTGAAGTGCTTTTAGGGTAGTATCAAAAGTGTGTCCTCTGTTTACATGAATCAATGTTTCATCATGAATACTTTCAATTCCGTATTCAATAGAAACAAACATTTTTTGATTTAATTCTGCAAAATAATCGAGTTTTTCCTGATCAATACAATCGGGTCTGGTCCCGATCACAATCCCTTTTACCAATGGATGATTTATAGCAGGCTCATATATTTTTTTTAAAGATTCTAAAGGTAAAAATGTGTTAGAATAAGCTTGAAAATAGGCTAAATAACCATCAGCTTTTCGGTATCTGTTTTTATGAAACTGAATTCCCACTTCCAGTTGTTCATTCACTGTTTTTAAAGGGGTGCAATAGGACGGATTAAAGGCATCATTTAAACAAAATGTACATCCACCGGTTCCTACAGTTCCATCTCTGTTTGGACAAGTAAATCCTGCATCAATGGTCAATTTTTGAATTCTTCCACCCAGTTTGTCAGATAAAAATTGTTTATAAGAATAAAAACATCTCATTTGAGTTCAATTTTGTAATCCACATACAAAGCAATGTTTTGAACAAAAATTTCAGGATTCACTTTGAACTTGCTATTAGATAAGTCGGTATAAAAATGATTATTTTCTTCCACAATTTTAATGGATAATGGAATTTTTCCGGTACTCGATTCCACTGTTTCTTTAATAGAATAAGCCACAGATGGTGATATATCTTTAATATTTAATGATAAAATAACTTCATTACACAATTTGTCATAAATATCATCTAGATAGAAAATTTCAATTGGAACAAACTTACAAACTTCTTCATGCGTATCTTTTTTAAAGTAGGAGTCCGTTTTGGCTTTAATAAACAATAATCTTCCTATTGATAAGAAATTTTTAAATTTTGTAAAGCTTTCCCCAAAAAGAGCCCATTCAAAACTATCGGTTTCATCTTCAATAGTTACTTTGCCATACTCTTTACCAGTTTTCTTGAAAACACCGGTTTCCACTTTGGTCACATTGACGGCAAATTTAGCAGGTTTTACTTTAAAAGTATTAATTTTATCAGTTTTTAATTCCTCTACTTTTAAATTGCAGAAGTTATCGATTGCTGTTTTATAACTATCTAAAGGAAAGCCTGATATATAAAATCCGGCAATACTCTTTTCATGATTTAATTGTACTAATGGGGGCCATTTTTCAATGTTTGGAATAGCAGGGTAGGAGTCATTTTGCAGTTCAATCGTTTGACCAAAAATATCAGTTTGACCGCTGATACTGGCAGCTTGTTGTTTATTTCCCCAACTAATAAGTTTATCTAAATATTGAACTTTTTCTCCCACTTCAAATTCCAAAAATTGAGCTCTGTGAATTTCGATAAATGAATCAAAAGCACCTGCAAGTACCAATGCTTCAATACTTTTTCTATTACATGCTTTTAAATTGATTCTTTTAAAAAAGTCAAAAATATTTTCAAATTTTCCTTTATCTCTTTCTTGAATAATATTGGTTACTGCAGCACCGCCCATACCTTTAAGTGCTACTAACCCAAATCGAATATCTCCTTTTTTGTTAACTGTAAAATCGTAAGACGATTCATTAATATCTGGAGGTAGCACATTGATACCTATATGTTTAGCATCTTCAATAAATTTCCTAACTTCTTCAATTTTATCAATATTATTGGTCAAAATTGCTGCCAAAAATTCTGCAGGATAATGAGCTTTTAGATAGGCAGTCTGATAAGCAACTAAAGCATAACATGTGGCATGAGATTTATTAAAAGCATATTCAGCAAACTTTTTCCACTCTTCCCAAATACGTTTTAATACAGCTAAATCGTGACCTTTTTTAGTACCACCATCATAAAAATTGGACTCTAAACTATTCATTTCATTGACCAATTTCTTACCCATGGCCTTTCTTAACTGATCTGCCTGACCTGGTGTAAATCCACCTAACAATCTGGATAAAAGCATTACTTGTTCTTGATAAATGGTAATTCCATAAGTATCACCAAGGTAAGTACTCATTTCCGGAATATCATACACGATCGGTTCACGACCCTGTTTTCGATTGATGAAGGAAGGAATTTTATCCATTGGACCGGGACGATATAATGAAACCATCGCAATAATATCCTCGAAACGTTCCGGTTTCAAGTCAATTAAGTATTTTCTCATTCCGGGACTTTCTAACTGGAACACCCCAATTGTATCACCTTTTGCAAGCAATTCGTATGCCTTAACATCATCAATCGGGATACTATCAATATCTAAATCTATGTTAAAACGAAGTTTAATATTAGAAAGGGCACTACTGATAATATTCAATGTTTTAAGGCCTAAAAAGTCCATTTTCAACAATCCAGAATCTTCAACATATTTTCCTTCAAACTGTGTTACAGGAATTTCAGAATTTTTGGAAGTTGATAATGGTATTTGATTGATTAGAGGATCTTTACCAATGATCACTCCACATGCATGTACTCCTGGTGATTTGACTGTTCCTTCAATTTGTTGGGCAAAATCGAGCGTTTTTTTAATTAATGGAATTCCATTTTGCATTTCATTTTTCAATTCAGGTACTTCCTGATACGCTTTTGCCAGGGTCATATTTGGTCCATCAGGGACTAATTTTGCTAATCTATCACTATCAGAAAGTGGAAGTTTTAAAACACGTGCACAGTCTCTAATAGATGATTTTGCAGCCATTGTTCCGAAAGTAACAATCTGAGCAACTTTATCTTTTCCATATTTTTGGATCACATATTGAATCACTTTCTCTCTACCTGAATCATCGATATCGATATCCATATCAGGTAATGAAATTCTATCCGGATTTAAAAATCGTTCAAAAAGGAGTTGATATTTAATTGGGTCTACATTTGTGATATTCAAACAATAGGCTAATATAGAACCAGCAGCGGAACCCCGACCGGGACCAAAACGGATTCCCATTTTACGACCCGCATTGATGAAATCCCAAACAATTAAAAAATAGCCCGGAAATCCCATTCTAATCACAGTATCTAATTCAAATTTAATTCTCTCCTTGATCTCATCGGTTAACCCTTCAGGCCATCTTTTATGTGCTCCTTCATAAATAAGATGTTCAAAATAAGCATTTTCGTTATCAAATGGTTCAGGAACTTCAAAAGTGGGTAAACTGACAGGATTACTTAACTTAATTCTATCAATTTTATCAACAATCAGTTGAGTATTAGAAATTGCATCAGGATAATCGGTGAACAATTGCACCATCTCTTCGGTGGTTTTCAAAAACTCTTCACCGGTGTACAAAAGTCCATTTTCGTTATCACTTTCCTGAACAGCAGAATCAGGACTCGTATAATCTCTACCTGTATTGATACATAATAGGATTTTATGAGCCTCAAAATCAAACTGATTCACAAAATGAACATCATTTGTTGCGATATAGGGGATATTGAATTTTTCAGATAATTGTTTTATGGCTTTATTGACCATTATTTGTTCAGGATGACCATGGTTTTGCATTTCCAGATAATAATCGTCTCCAAAGATGTCAAGATACTGTTTTATTACCTCTTCAGCTGCTTCTAAGTCAAAAGGTTCAGAGAAACTCCCATTTTTTCCGACAGAATTATAGCGCATAATTGATTGAGGTAAAGCACCACCTAAACAGGCAGAACAAGCGATTAAACCTTCAGAATATTTTTTTAAGATCTCCATGTCAACTCTAGGAGTATAATAAAAATTTTCAGCTTGAAACCCGATAGAAACCAAGGTTGACAAATTTCTATAACCTTGAATATTTTTTGCTAAAAGAATAAGATGTCGCCCACTTCTATTGTCCTTTGAGGATTTATTTTGAGCACCTAAAGGAGCGACATATACTTCACAGCCCACGATAGCTTTCATAGGTTCAGCGGGAATAGCTAACGAAGATTTGTTGAATTTTTCAACCTCTTTTACAAATTCAAAAACACCATACATATTACCGTGATCAGTGATGGCAATAGCTCTTTGACCATCATTATACGCTTTAGAAATGAGTTGAGGAATTTTAGCCAAACCATCAAGAATTGAATATTCAGTATGGACGTGTAGATGTGTGAAGTTGCTCATATTCAGGATAATATAAATATATATTTTATAATTTAATCAATCACAAAGTTACGGAAAAAAATCGATCAAATGATAAATCAGGAATTATAAAGTTAGAAAAATTACAAACAAGCTATCAGGTATCAGCTATCAGCTATCAGCTATCAGTTATCAGTTATTAGTTTTTAGTTTTTACTTTTTACTTTTTACTTTTAACTTTTTACATCTTACTTTTTACTTTTTACTTTTAACTTTTTACTTTTAACTTTTTACTTTTAACTTTTTACTTCTTACTTTTTACTTCTTACTTTTTAATTTTTACTTCAAAAAACTCTT
>DAONEU010000082.1:0-8477 GCA_035403245.1 Bacteroidales bacterium
GGCGCTTGTTTCCAAAAGTGTAAATCGGATGCTATTTTAAGATTTTAATTTCAAGAATAAACGATCATTAATTGAACCCCAATGAGTGAATTAATCAATATAAAGTTAAACGGTATCAAATTAAAAGTTTCCCCCGGTGAAACGATTTTAAATATTTGTCTGGAACAAGGTTACGATATTCCCCACTTGTGTCATGATCCCAAATTGAAACCATTTTCATCCTGTTTTGTATGTGTGGTGGAGATCAAAGGGTATAAAAGTCATCAACCATCCTGCTCAACCATTGTTCAGGAAGGGATGGAGATCTATACCGATACTCCTGAAGTGAGAAAATCTCGGAAAATGGCATTAGAGTTGATGTTGAGTAATCACTATGCAGACTGTTTGGCACCATGTACTCAAACTTGTCCAGCCGGTGTTGATATTCAAGGTTATCTCTCTTTAACCGAAAAAGGTTTATTTCAACAAGCAGTTGAGTTGATCAAGGAAACAAACCCATTACCAGCTATTTGCGGTCGTGTGTGTGTAAGACCTTGTGAGGATAAATGTCGCAGACAATACACTGATGATGGATCTCCTGTTGGAATCGATTATCTGAAAAGATTTGTCTCAGACTTCGATTTAGTCTCTGAATCTCCCGTTACTCCAAAAGTGAAAGCGTCTACCGGTAAGAAAGTGGCTATTATTGGTTCCGGGCCTGCCGGATTAACTGCTGCGTATTATCTTCAAATTGAAGGTGTACAGGCAGATATTTATGAAAAAGCGGAAGGAGTAGGAGGGTGGTTGCGCTACGGAATTCCTGAATACCGATTACCTAATGCCATCGTTGATCAAGAGGTGGCCAATATTACGAAATTGGGCGTTCAGATCTTTACGGAACAAGAGTTGGGTGGAAATCTGCAATATGAAACCTTAGATCAAAATTATGATGCTGTTTTCTTAGCTATTGGTGCTCAAAACGGTGATCTATTAGGGATTGGCGAAAAAAATGCCCCTAATCTGGTTTCCGGAATCGATTTTTTAAAGAAGAATGCATTAACCAATAACGATACTGACCTTTCCGGAAAACGTGTTGTTGTTGTTGGAGGTGGCAATACCGCTATGGACTGTTGTCGCTCAGCTCGCAGATGTGGAAGTGAAGATGTGATTGTGTTATACCGCAGAACAGAAGCCGATATGCCGGCTAATCCTATCGAAATCCATGAGTCTAAGCTGGAAGGTGTTCAGTATATCTTCTTAGCTGCTCCAATTGATGTTTATTATGATGAGCAGGGAAATCTTACGGGATTGAAATGTATCAAAATGAAAGCTGAAAAGGTGCCTGGCTCTAGAAGATCCAATATTGTTCCTATCGAAGGTTCAGAATTTGACCTTCCTTGCGATTTGGTTTTGCCTGCTACCGGACAAAAAATCCAATATGAAGTTCTGGATCATATCAATCAATATTATCCTGATCAGGATCTACAACTCAACAAATGGAAAACATTGGATGCTGACGAATCTACTATGCAAATGAATATCCCCAAAATATTCGCTGCCGGTGATGCCGTTACGGGTCCAACCAATATCATTCAGGCGATTGCAGGCGGTAAAACAGCTGCTCAATATCTGACTGCTTTTGTGTTAGGATTACCATTTGAAATCCCTAAGAAACCATTTATTAGTACCAAAGATTCTTTTACTAAACAAACTAAAGAATTGTATTTGAATAAGTTCGAATATCAACCTAAGAACGAAATGCCCGTTTTAGAATCTCAAAAAAGGGATAATTTCAAAGAGGTTGAGTTAGGATATCAATCAGTTGAAGAGGTTCAAAATGAAGTGGCCAGATGTCTGGAGTGTGGTTGTGTGGCTTTTTATGATTGCGACTTACAAAAGTATTCTACAGAATATGAAGCTGTTCAAACCCATTATAAAGGTGATTATCAGGTGTTTGAAAGAACAACCGCTCATGAAAAATTAGAGCTGGATAATCACAAATGTATCCTTTGTGGTCGTTGTGTAAGGGTTTGTAAAGAGTATTCCGGAAATCGTGTTTGGGAATTCTTTAAAAGAGGTTCTAAAACATACATTTCAGTGAATATGGAAAACGATATGTCTGAATCTAATTGTGATGCCTGCGGGTTGTGTGTCGATACTTGCCCAACCGGAGCATTAACAGAAAACTTCTCTTTTAAAATCTTACCTGCTCCTTACGAAAAATTACCGGTTATTGATCCATTCGGATCTGAAGGTTTTGAAGCAGATCTATTAGAGTATAAAGGAAATATCTATGGTGCTACTGCCAGAACCGGAATCGTGAATCATAAAGGATTAATTAATAGAGATCTTTTCTTTGGATATTCCATCTTCAATAAAAGTAGAAGAATTCAAACACCTATGGAAAGGGTAAACGGAAAATTGGTTCCGATTACAACTGAAAAAGCGATTGAAAAGATCAAAAAACAGGTCAGACAAGTTGACAATGCTGAAAATGTGATCCTGGTTTCTCCTGAGATGACCAATGAAGCGATGTATATGATTCAAAAATGGGGTAGGGTAGGCTTACAAACCAATTCTATCGGATCACCTTATTTTATCCATCGAACAGATGCTTCCAATATCAATAAAAATGATATTTTACCACTTCAGGAACTCGAAGGTTCTAAACAAATCTTTGTCCTAGGGGGAAATCTACCTCTAGAACATCCCGTGATCAGTCATTTGGTTCAAAACAATCGTTACTTCCAAAAGTCTGAAGTTACTTTCATTACAACAGAAAAGAATCATCCTTACAGCTTTAGAACCGATCATACTTTAGAAATAAAAGATATTTACTATTTCATCAAAGCGGTTTGCCATTATTTGGTTCAAAATGAAAAAATGTTTGGCATTTTTGTAAACGGATTGGCAAAAGATTGGAACACCTACCGTGATGCGATCTTGAAATATGATTATGCTCAACTACTGGAAAAAGCGGGAGTTGATTTAAGTGATGTTGGACATTTTGCGCAAACTGTAATTGAGATTCCTGAAACAGCTTTCATCTTCTCAGAAAAAAATACCGATGAGAAAACGATGACTGAGTTGAAAAATCTCATGTTATTGACCGAAAAGCAAGGTAAAACTTACGCTGGAATGATGCCTCTTAAACCTGCTTGTAATACGCAAGGTCTGTTTGATATGGGAATCTATCCCGATTATGGTCCGGGGTTCAGAAAAATTGAAGGAACCTATTTGGAATTGTTGAAAAACCATTGGCATACCACTAGATTATCAACACAGTTTATTTGTCCGGGTAAAGCCTTAGAAACTAATCTTCATAATAATCTGTTTGTTTTTGGATTGGATTTAATCATAGATACTCCGGAAATGACTGATATGATAAAAAAAGCAGGATTTATTTGTGTTCAATCCTTATTTGAAAATGAAACCACTGCGATAGCTGATCTCGTTTTACCTATGAATTTTGCAATTGAGATTGGTGGAAGCTACACCTCTACTTTCAAAGTCGCTCAGTCTTTCAGAGCTGTGAAGAAATCTAAAATTGATTGGAACGATTATCAGTTCTATAGTGAATTACATCAACAGTTTGGCATTCAATCTCCTAAACATTATTCCGAGATTTTCTTGGAAATGATCTCTTTGCTGCAACCTACTTGTTGTAGTGACACGCGACATATATTCACCATTAATGACTAATTATGCCATTTATTGAAATTTTCTTGATTGCTTTTGGATTATCTATGGATAGTTTAGCGGTATCCATTGCCGCCGGAACCTGTAGTTGTAAAAGAAAAGTTCACTATAAAAATTATTTGAAAATTGCGTTGTTTATGGGCTTTTTTCAAGGATTTATGCCCTTAGTAGGATGGCTATTGGGAACTTCTTTCGCAGAACAGATTTCATCAGTCGATCATTGGATCGCGTTTGCTTTGCTCTTCTTTATTGGAGGTAAAATGATTTATGAAGGGATCAAAGGGAAAGAAAATGAAAAATGTATCGATTTTACGAATAATAAAACCTTACTTATTCTGGCCATTGCTACTAGTATTGATGCTTTGGCTGTGGGCGTTTCATTTGCGATGTTACATACTAAAATCTGGATTCCGATTATCGTGATTGGGGTTTATACTTTTATAGCTTCGTTTTTAGGAACACTTTTTGGTCATCATTTTGGCAGTAAAATTAATCTTAGAATCGAAATTATCGGTGGACTCATTCTAATGGGTGTCGGAACTAAAATCCTTTTGGAACATCTGCTTTAATTTTGAAAATTGGTTTAAAAATGGTATCTTTGCAGATTGTAAAAATTGTAACATTTTTAATAAATTAACATATAATACTTACTATTAAGAAACTCAATAACTATGAATAATAAAATTGAAGAGTTTTCAGATAAAGATCATTCGCAAAACGAGAATCTGGAACAGTATCTGGATATGGATATTAGAATTGGTAATTCTTCTGAAGCCGATAAAATATCCAATAATCCTTTTCACACCAGAGGTATAGCAGATAGACCATCCGTTGAAGAGCCCCATTGTAAAGGATATAAACATAATTGTTGTAAATTGGCCACTTTTGATTGGATAGATGCTTTAGATCTACCCATGACTTATAAAGAATACCCTATCGCTGAAGTTCGGTTTAAAAATAGTCATAAAGATTTTTTTATCCTTCCTGAAGAAAGAATTTACCAGGTAGGTGATATTGTTGCCGTTGAATCTAATCCGGGCCACGACATTGGCATTGTTTCTATGTTAGGCCTTTCTGTAAAACGACAATTAGCCAATCGGAAAGTTAAACCGGAAGAGGTCACTAAAAAACTATACAGACATGCTCGAGTTGTGGATATTGACAAATGGATAAGCACCGTTGATTTAGAGCATACTACAATGCTTTCATCGAGATATATTGCCTGGGATTTGGATCTTAAAATGAAAGTAAATGATGTTGAATATCAAGGAGATGGTACAAAAGCTATTTTCTATTATTCTGCTGAAGAGCGTGTCGATTTCAGAGAGTTAATCAAAATCTTAGCGGAACAGTTTAAGATCAGAATTGAGATGCGTCAGATTGGGGTAAGACAAGAAGCGGCTCGCTTAGGGGGCATCGGTTCTTGTGGTCGTGAGTTGTGCTGCTCCTCCTGGTTGACCAATTTCCAATCGGTATCTACCGTTTCTGCCAGAACGCAACAGTTATCACTCAACCCTAAAAAGTTGGCCGGAATGTGTGGTAAACTCAAATGTTGTTTGAATTATGAGCAAGAAACTTATATTCAGGAATTAAAAGCTTTTCCTGCTCCTAATGTTCATTTGAATACCAAAAAAGGAAAAGGATTTTATAATAAAATTGATATTTTCAAAAAGATTGTCTGGTATAACTATGCCAATGACAATACAACCATTTTTGCCATTCCTCTGGATGCCGTCAACAAGATTATTGATATGAACAAAAATGGTAAATACCCTGAATCTCTAGAAGAATTTGCTGTTGTAAATCAAAAGAAAGTGGATGAAGGTGCCAATTATAGCTTGGACGAACTTAAGAATATTGAAGATAAATAGTTATGAGAAAAATTGCCGGTTTTTTATTGCTGATCATTTTTATTACAACGTCTTGTAAACAGGATATTTTCTACGAAAAAATCGATAAAATACCCAATGAAACCTGGAATGTAAATGATAAACTGGTATATGAATTTGAAATAAAGGATTCAATGGCCTATTATGATATTTATGTAAATGTCAGAAATACAACCGATTATCCCTATCAGAATCTATACATTTTTCTAACAAATCAATTCCCTAGTGGAATACAAATGGTCGATACCCTTGGTTGTGTTTTATGTGATCCTTTTGGGAAGTGGTACGGTAAAGGGAATGGAAACATGAAAGAGAATAAGTTCTTGTTAAGAAGACAAGTGAGATTCCAACAAAAAGGGAAATATATCTTCACCGTTCAACAAGGAATGAGAGACGATCACCTCAAAGGGATCGCTAATTTTGGAATCACTTTTGAGATTTTTAAACCTGAAAAAAAACAAAAATAAAAGGGAAAAATATCACTTTTTTTTTATTAATTTTGCAAAAAAAAATAAACATGTCATCTGAACACAATCATACTAAAAATTCTCATAAACCTAGTGGAATGGCTAAGTTTTTCTTAGGTTTCTCTTTGGGAATTCTGATTTGTGTTTTGGTCATTTTTGTTGTAAAAAATTCCTCTTTTTTCCAAAAATTTGAGAATATAGATCTATTTCAAACAGATCAAACAGATCAAACAGCTGAAGAAACCAAGATTCCTAAGAAAAAAGTGAAGAAAAAACCAATGGATGAATCGATGACGGCTCAAGATTCTATCGCGATGGATTCTACTTATGTTAATGTTAACGGAACGGATGAGATCATGGAAGATGCTGAGTTTACGATTGATCAAACTATTCCAACCGATAATGTGGCAGAAGAGAAGGTTTCTCAAACCAGAACCGTTAAAGTACATGTTAAAAATGCCAATTTAGAGGATCAACCTAGTATTCCGGATAATATTATTGCATACTTCGAAGTTCAAAAATGGGACTCCCCAATTGTGAACAGGATATCCTACCAAAGGAACCATAATGTTCTGAAGATAAAAGGGATGGATATTTCGAAATTGCAGGTTTTCTATATCAATGGAAAGTACTACATTTCGGATGGCTCCCGCTTATTCTCAATTCCAAATAATAATTCTTTCGAAAAGTTATCCGAAATCAATATTGCCAATTTATAAATGAAAATCCATTTTTATAAATATCACGGTGCAGGTAACGATTTTATAGCTATTGACAACAGAAATCCACAATCGTTTTCATTTGAAATCATCAAAGCTCTTTGCGATCGCCATTTAGGTATTGGTGCTGATGGCGTTTTGCTATTAGGCCCTGGTTCTGAACAGTTTGATTTTTCATTGGATTATTACAACTCGGATGGTCATATCGGTTCATTGTGCGGCAATGGAAGTCGTTGTGCGGTTGCCTTTGCCCATCACCAGCAAATGATCCAAAATAAGGCCGTTTTTAAAGCCTTTGACGGCTTGCATTACGGCGATTACATATCTGATCAGGATGTATCGGTAACGATGAATGATGTAAATACTATTTCATTTTTAGAAGATGGTTATGTTGTAGATACTGGATCTCCCCATTTTGTCACATATATTGACGATATTCACAATTATGATGTTTACAATGTCGGTAAAAAAATTAGAAACGATATACGCTTTCCAGATGGAATCAATGTAAATTTCGTTTCACCAATTCAAGATGGAATTTTCGTAAGAACGTTTGAAAGAGGTGTCGAAAATGAAACCCTTTCTTGTGGCACAGGAGTCACTGCCTCTGCCTTAATTAATGCCATTCATCATAAATTAAATAACGGTTCACATAAAATAAAGGTTTATACCACCGGAGGTGATTTCATAATCTCATTCAATAAACTAAACAATATATTTACTCAAATCATCCTCCAGGGCCCCACACAGCTCGTCTTCGAAGGGGAGATTGAAATTTGAGTGAAGAGTGAAGAGTGAATAGTGAAGAGTTAAAGGTTGAATGCTTCGCTGTTTAAAAGTCTAAAGTCAAACGTCTTTAGACATTAGACTTTTGACCTTAGACCTTTAAATTATTCATTATTCATTATTCATTATTCATTATCACATTAGCTTATTAGCTTATTAATCAGGGCGTTCCCCTTTGGCTACGCTCAACCTCATTTCTAACAAATCGAATACGAATCCCGTCGCTAGCCAAAGGGTCGCTCTCCGGCCTGTACTCCTCGCTGGTCAACTAAGCATCCCATCCGGCATATAGGAGCTCACAAGCTCGCTCTATCTGCCGGTGGTCTGCTAAGTTTCCCAGCTGTGGGGTACCTGGCCTACGAGCTAACGCGAGGCTTCGATTGCTCATGTGGTCGTGTGCTCGATTGCTCATGTGCTCGATTGCTCATTATTGCGTCGGCATTTCGATACTTCGACAGGCTCAGTGACCACTCAATGACCTTAGATTTTCCAATATCTCAATGAACTAAGGTCGCTGAGTAGAAACCGGAAATAGTGAATGAATAATGAAATTCGGAAAAATTAAGGTTTCGTATCGAAGCGCCGATGCCATGAAAAATACAACGGACTACAAACCACAGACTTTCAATTCGCAATATACCAGCCAATTGGCAAAACTATTCACTATTAACTATTAACTATTCACTACAAAACCGCAAGTTTTGTTCGCGTGAGGACGGAGCCGGAAAGCGCGCAAAGTTGAAAAGCGATGGGATGCAGGGAGTTAAAGAGCGAGCCTGTGAGCTCCTTTAACGACCAGCAGCCCACGCTTTGCAACTGCGTACTTGTAGGCGTAGGCCGACCCTTTGGCAAGCGACGGGATTAGTATTCAATGGGTGGAAAATTGGTTTGAGCGCAGACAAAGGGGCACGCCCTCGTTAATGTGCTAATATGCTAAT
>DAONEU010000083.1:0-4810 GCA_035403245.1 Bacteroidales bacterium
ATCGACCATTGACTATCGACCATTGACTATCGACCATTAAGATAGGACAACATTTTTTGAATTCCAAAAATGATTTGATTAATTTTATTCCTTAATTCATCCCCTTGAGGTTTATTACAATAACCTAAATCTTCAGACAAATAGAGCATGCTTTTTACTTCAGCACAGCTTCCTTTTGCTATTTGAAGGTATCGAGCAAATAATTTATCACTTCCAGATTCACATCCTTCAGCAATATTATTACTTATTGAGACAGAAGCTCTTTGAATTTGATCTTTTAAACCAAAATCTTTAGAGGATGCAAATAAATTATATATTTCGCGGCAAATTAGTTGTGAATCTTGCCAAATTCTTAGATTTTCAAAGTTTCTCATCGTGTTAGTTTTTAGTAGATTAATTAGAATATTTTTACAAAAATAATAAATAAATTGATTATTTAAATATTTTTAAAAAAATAATTAATTACCATCGACTATTGACCATGGACTATTGACATTACAGCACCTCCCCTAGGTATTCCCACGTAAAACCGATTTTCTGTTGTACAATCTCTTCCGGAGTGCCTTTAGCAAGGACTAAACCGCCGTTTTTACCTCCTTCAGGACCTAAATCGATCATGTAATCCGCTAATTTGATCACATCCATATTGTGTTCGATGATGAGAACCGTGTTTCCTTTATCAACCAGTTTATTTAACACATTCATTAAAATAGCAATATCTTGAAAATGTAGCCCTGTTGTAGGTTCATCTAAGATGTAAAAGGTATTGCCGGTATCTTTTTTGGATAATTCTTCCGCTAATTTTACACGTTGCGCTTCCCCACCGGAAAGGGTTGTTGAAGATTGTCCTAAACGGATATAACCTAACCCAACCTCTACCAATGTCTTCAACTTTTGATGAATATAAGGTATATTTTCAAAGAAATCCAGAGCAGTTTCGATGTCCATTTCTAACACATCATAGATCGATTTTCCTTTGTATCTGATCTCTAAAGTTTCGTCGTTGTACCTTTTTCCGTTGCATTTTTCGCAAGTAACATACACATCAGGAAGGAAGTTCATTTCGATGGTTTTAACGCCTCCACCCTTACACTCTTCACACCTTCCTCCGGGAACATTAAATGAGAAACGACCCGGCTTGTACCCTCTGATTTTTGCTTCTGGTAATGCTGCAAATAACTTACGGATTTCATCAAAAACACCTACATAAGTGGCCGGATTTGATCTTGGAGTCTTTCCAATCGGATGTTGGTCAATCTCTATCACCTTGTCAATATGTTCCATCCCAACAATCTCTTTGTAAGGCAATGGATTTTTTTCTGCTCTAAAGAAATATTTGTTTAAAATAGGATATAAAGTCTCATTGATGAGGGTAGATTTACCACTACCGGAAACTCCTGTAACACAAATCATAACGCCTAAAGGAAAATCAACAGAGATCTTTTTCAGATTGTTTCCGGAGGCTCCCTTCAAGCTTAAAGTGAGACCATTTCCTTTTCTACGCTCTTTCGGAACTTCAATTTTTAATCTTCCGGAAAGATAATCGGCAGTTAATGTATGTGCCTGCATCATCTCCTCATAAGTGCCTGCAAACACGATTTTTCCACCATGTTCTCCGGCAAAAGGACCAATATCAACAATATAATCAGATGCTTTCATCATATCAGCATCGTGTTCAACAACTATCACTGAATTCTCATTGTCTCTTAGATTCTGTAAGGATTTGATCAGTTTATGATTATCTCTTTGATGCAACCCGATGCTTGGCTCATCTAATATGTATAACACATTGACCAACTGAGAACTGATCTGCGTTGCCAACCGAATTCGTTGTGCTTCTCCTCCTGACAATGACTTAGAAGGACGATGCAAAGATAAATATTGAATTCCTACATCAGTAAGAAATTGCAAACGGGAGTCTATTTCTCGGAGTATTTCGTAAGCGATAAGATTCTTTTGTTCCGATAAAAGATGAGGACATTGTTGAATCCATTCCTGAAGTTCTGAGATATCCATTAATGATAAATCGGAAATATTTTTGTCACCGATCTTAAAAAACAACGATTCTTTTCGCAATCTTGCTCCGTGGCATTCAGGACAAACCATCTCATTGATAAACTGGTTTACCCACTTTTTAATTGAAGCGGGAACAGAATCAATATCGATGTTATTGATAAATGTTACAATCCCTTCAAAATAGGTTTTAGTAGGAGATAAGCCACTGATCACAGAAGGAATGTAAATGGGATCCGGACTTCCGTAAAGAATATAATTAAGGTTTTGCTCACTGATATTCTCGATGGGCTCGTTTAGTGAGAAATCATATTTTTCAGATAAAGCTTGTAATTGTCTGAAAATTTGACTGGTTTTTGCATTTCCTACCAGTTCAATGCCTCCACCGTTAATCGATTTTTTCTTGTCAGGGATAATTTTATCTAAATCCAACTCGAAAATATATCCTAATCCATTGCATTTTGGACAAGCTCCGTAAGGGGAATTGAATGAAAAAGTATTGGGTTCCGGTTCAGGGTAGGAGAGTCCTGTGGTTGGGCACATCAACTCCTTACTGAAGTTTTTGAGCTGTTTTTCATCCACATCATACACACAAAGTGTTCCTTTTCCTTGTTTTAATGCCAATCGAATGCTATTCGCTAATCTTTGTTTAGTCTGTTCACGAATGAGGATATTGTCTATAACAACCTCAATATCATGTACTTTATATCTGTCTAACTGCAAATTTAAAGACAATTGAACAATCTCTCCATCCACTCTTACTTTGGTATAACCCTGTTTTCGGATATTCTCAAAAAGTTCTTTATAATGACCTTTTCTCCCTTTAATGAGGGGAGCAAGGACTAAAATATTCTTATTATTGTAGGTTTCTGTGATGATCTCAATCAACTCACGTTCATTATAGCTGATCATCTTTTCACCGGTAGCATACGAGTAAGCAGTTGCCACTCGGGCAAACAAAAGTCTTAGAAAATCGTACACTTCAGTGATGGTACCTACGGTAGAACGGGGGTTTTTATTTACCGTTTTTTGCTCAATAGAGATTACTGGGTTTAATCCTGAAATCTTATCGACGTCTGGGTGTTCAATATTCCCGATAAACTGACGGGCGTAAGAAGAAAACGTTTCCATATACCTTCTTTGTCCCTCAGCATAAATGGTGTCGAATGCCAAAGATGATTTACCACTACCGCTTAATCCTGTAATTACAACTAGTTTTTGATGTGGAATCTCCAGAGAAACATCTTTTAAGTTGTTTTCCCGGGCTCCGGTAATAATAAGTTTGTCTTCAGCAAATTCGTTCATTATCAATTTATTATGCTTTTAAGCAACCTTTCTCGATCACTTTTTCAATAGCGGATTCCATGCCACTAACATTTTTACCCCCGGCAGTTGCCAAATTAGGTTGTCCACCACCACCACCTTGGATTAAAGCAGCAGCTTCACGTACCAATTGAGAGGCGTTCATCCCTTTTGCTACCAAATCATCCGATAAAGCCACAATTAAATTGGGTTTTTCACCGTAAGTTGATCCGAAAACAACCAAAAGGTTTTCTGTATGATTTTTAAGCTTATAAGCCGCTTGTTTCATGATCTCGGGTAAAAGATCACAATTATGACGAATAACATGAACTCCGTTTATATTTTGAATGGAGTTAACCATTTCTTTAGCAAACTGTTGTATCTTTTCTTGTTGATACTCTTCCACCTCTTTTTTCAAACGATCGGTTTCTTCGTTCATTTTTTGAATGGCTCCCATGATGTTTGGAGATGCAAAAAATCCTTTAAGATCATTAACCAAACGGATATTTTCATTGATAAAAGCTTCAGCTTGTTTTCCGGAGATCGCTTCAATACGTCTGATACCGGCTGCAATTGCACTTTCAGATACAATTTTCACATAACCGATGTTTCCTGTGGAAGAGGTGTGCGTTCCACCACATAATTCGATAGATTCTCCAAAACGGATCACTCTAACATGATCTCCGTATTTTTCTCCGAATAGAGCCATAGCACCCATCCCTTTGGCTTCCTCAATCGGAAGATTTTCAAATATAGATGCAGGAGTGTTATCACGAACCAATTGATTTACAATCATTTCCACTTCTGACAATTGTTCATCTGTTACCTTTGAGAAATGGGAGAAGTCAAAACGGAAACGTTCATGGGAAACATAAGATCCTTTTTGTTCCACATGTTTGCCTACCACTTTTCTTAATGCATAATGAAGCAAGTGGGTAGCAGAGTGGTTATTTTGAGTGGCAATCCGATTCTCTTTGTTTACTACAGCAGTGAAGGTTGTAGACAGGTTGTCAGGAAGTGTTGGCGCGATATGAACAATAAGATTGTTCTCTTTGATAGTGTTAGAGATCTCAATTTTCTCATTGATACTCATCAAAACACCGGTATCGCCTACTTGTCCGCCGGACTCCGCATAAAATGGAGTTTTGTCCAGTACCAATTGATAGAATTGTTTTCCTTTAGATTTTACTAAACGGTATTTAATAATTTTGGATTCAGTTTCAAGAGATTGGTAACCAACAAATTGAGTAGGATTGGTATCGGTGATTAACTCTACCCAATCTTCAGTTTCAATGGTTGCAGCAGCTCTGGAACGTGTTTTTTGTTCCTCAAGTCCTTTTTGAAACCCATCCATATCGACGATGAGGTTCTTTTCTGATGCTAAAAGCTGGGTTAAATCTATAGGAAAACCGTAAGTATCAAATAGTTCAAATGCAAATGGTCCTTCAATTTGATTGCCGGTCAATTTTTGACAGTAGTTCTCAAATTTTTGGAT
>DAONEU010000083.1:4910-8370 GCA_035403245.1 Bacteroidales bacterium
GGAAGTTGTCCATCAGCGATAGCGAAACTAACCGCTCTCAAGTGGTCAGCAATCACACGCATTGCGATATTAACAGGCTCTTCAACTCCGTATTGTTTTCCGGATATTTGAGCAATTTTCTGGATCAAAGGTTGGAATACATCGGTATCATAATTTGATTTTTTCCCTTGAACGGCCATACAAAGACGCTCAAAACCCATTCCGGTATCCACGTGACTGGCTGCTAATTTTTGCAATTCCCCGGATGCTAAGCGGTTGTACTGGATAAACACTAAGTTCCAGATCTCAACTACCAATGGATTATCTTTATTGACCAGAGTAGCACCATCAACAGCTATTCTCTCAGTATCTTCTCTCAAATCAACATGGATTTCGGAACAAGGGCCACAAGGACCGCTATCACCCATTTCCCAGAAGTTATCTTTCTTGTTTCCGTAGAGGATACGATTATCAGGAAGGTGATTTTTCCAAAAGTTACGAGCTTCCCCATCCTCTTCGGTTCCATCTTTTTTATCCCCTTCAAAAACAGTAGCATACAAACGATTAGGGTCTAATTTCATCTTTTCAGTAAGGAACTCCCAGGCCCAATTGATGGCATCCTCTTTAAAGTAGTTTCCAAAGGACCAGTTTCCCAACATTTCAAACATAGTATGATGATAGGTATCTTTTCCAACTTCCTCTAAATCATTATGTTTCCCGGAAACTCTCAAACATTTTTGGGTATCGGCAATTCTGGGAAATTTAACGGGTTGATTACCCAAAAAGATGTCCTTAAACTGGTTCATTCCGGCATTAGTAAACATCAGGGTAGGATCGTTTTTGATCACCATAGGGGCAGAAGGTACTATTTCGTGTTCTTTAGATCTGAAAAACTCCAGAAAAGATTTACGTATTTCGTTGCTATTCATCTTGTTAAGTTTTGAAATATGAAGCTACAAATATACGAAAAAATGAGGTAATTAGCACATTAGCACATTATTTCTTCCCATTAATATACTCTGTATTTCTACTTCCAAAATTCAGATCATACCGTGCAGAAATGAAGAGGGTTGGTTGGTAACCGAATCCATAAGATTCACTAAATGTGTATACTCCAAAGCTATTGGATTCACTTGTATTTGGATAGAGACTTCTCAAGAGGTTTCTCGCACCTATCCCTAATTGAAGTTTATCATTTAAAAATCTATAATTTACAGATAGGGATAGATTTACAAAGGCATTGGATGAACCATTTTCATCAAAGTTTTTACCAAAATAATATATGGTACTTTGTGCGGTAAACTTTTTTATTCTGTAGGACATGGAGGCATAGATATAATAGTTGAAATGGATTTCATCAGGAGTTGTATAGGGCATGTTTAGTTCCAAAGCTATTGCTCGGAACTTATTGATATTGTATTTTTGGAAATATAAATTGGAATAGATGGAAGCACTAAATCTTTTGATTTTAAACCAGAACGAAAAGTTAGCCCCAAGTTTGTTAACTTCTGCAATGTTATAGGTTTTGTTTAATGTAATAAGCTCTGTAATTTGAAGAATTACAGGTCGGTTGTAATTATCAGAGTAAGAATAAAATAGGTCAACAGCTCCATTCCAGTTTGTTTTTGAAAGAGAATATCCAAAATAAAGAGAATAGTAATATGGTGGTTGTAATGTACTATTGCCGGAATACCATTTAAAATTCTGTTTATATATAAAATCCTGTAAACCTTCAAAATACAAAAAATCACTAGTAACAGAACCACTTAGCTTTATTTCCTGTTCATCATTAATGGTATAAGCCATAACAAAAGAGGGCAATAATTTGAAAAAGTTTTTGTTAATCAAACGGGTTGAATCATGCCCCACATCATCCACTCTTCGGTAAGAACCATTAATATACTGATCATCAATGTTAAGTCCAAAATCCCATTTCCACTTTTTGTATTGAGTTCCTAAACGTAAAGATATGGTTTGATTTAATTCATAATATTGATCATCTTTATTCCAGATCGGTTTCAGAATATTGTTTTCATATACTCTTTGTCTTGATTTTTTATGAAATTCATTACTGAAGTTATAATAAACATTAAACCGTGTCCTTTTAGTAAGAGGTTTATTATAAAAAACATCAAAAAAGAGATATTGCGGAAAAAAATTACTGGAATAACTATCCATTCTTGAAATACTATCGATCAATTCCGAAGTAAAATATTCAATTTTTTGTATAGTATTACTGGAGCTTTTACCTCCAGTCATTCCGTAAAACAGATTTGCTTCGACATATTGGTCATTGGTATCTATTTGATGCCATAAATTGACTCCCATGGATCCGGAAGGTTCATCCCAATAATCCTTTGAATTATTAAAAATGGAATTCCGAACGGTGTTAGAACTCTCATTTTTTTGAATCGAACCATTTTCAGAGGATGAGTGCCCTTTGGTATAATATCCGCCAAGACTAAAGGTCAATTTGGTCTCATCATTAGGTTGATACAAATATCCTAAACATTCAGAAAATGCTAGATTAGTGGATTTACTTAGAGAATTATTAGTTGTGGTAATGGAATCAGGAATAATTGGATTATTAAAATAGATATACTTAAGGGTATACCCATATTGATTATTATTCGTATTCAAATTGGAGTTACTTACAAAAATATTTTTATTCTTTTTGTAATTCAGATTCACTAAATGGGCTGATTCATCCACATTTTTAAAAGATATAGTGGCAGGTTTAGTGGATAAAACGCCACTCAATCCATCATCGGTAATTTTTTTTAGTTTAATATTGATGATTCCTCCATTTCCGGTTCCTCCTCTTCTCATCGAAGCATCAATAAGTTCCACTTTTTCAACCCGATCAACAGGAATGGCCAAAAGGTTAGGATAAAGCAGTTGAGAAGGGGTATTATCAACATAAATGGACGGAGTAACCCCTTTAAAAATGATTGTATTGTCCTCCTCTACCGTAACTCCGGGTAATGTTCTTAAAAGATCGTAAATGGTAAGGGATGCTGCAGTAGTAGTTTCATCAATTCGATACACGGTTTTATCAAATTTCCGCTCCACCCGGGCAGCAGTACCGGTAATTTCTAACGGAGCCAACATTTTGGACTCGGGTGCCAGAAGAATAGTTCCCAGATCTATCTTGAGTTTATTAGATTTTGAAACAACCTTATTGACAGGCTGATATCCGAGAAAGCTCATTTGTATTTTAACAATTTTTGCCTGAGAAACAGGTAGTTTAAATCGACCTTTTTCGTCAGTTATAGTTCCGGCAATGGCTGAATCTTGCTCATTAATGGCAATTATGGAAGCATAAGGGATCGCTTCTTTAGACAAGGAATCTTTCACAACTCCCACAAATTCAATAGTTTGGGCTGACAAAAAAGTCGAAAGCCAAACAAGAGACAGAATAAGGATCGATTTTTTCATAGGTTTTATTTTACTGGCGTGTTAATGCAGCAAATATAAAAAA
>DAONEU010000084.1:0-4747 GCA_035403245.1 Bacteroidales bacterium
AAGTAAGAAGTAAAAAGTAAAAAGTAAAAAGTAAGAAGTAAGAAGTAAGAAGTAAGAAGTAAAAAGTAAAAAATATTTTTAACTTGTTTGAAAAAATGTTATATTTAAAAAGTAAAAAATATTAAAAACTATCAATCTATCATACTCATTAACAACAAATTAAACTTTTATAAAAACAAATTTTTTACAAGAAAAGAGTTATTCTTTTGCCGTTGACATTGTCAAAACAACTCAAGAGATTCAAAAAAATCAGAAACATTTTGTTTTAACAAATCAACTTATAAGAAGTGGAACTTCTATTGGAGCACTTCTTAGGGAATGTAAATTTGCTGAAAGTACAGCTGACTTTATACACAAACAATCTATCGCACTAAAAGAAGCCAATGAATCTAAATATTGGATATCTATTATGTACGAGATTGGATATATTAGCGTAGAAGATTATGAACGTTTAGATTTGAATGTAACAGAACTAATAAAACTCTTAGTCTCTTCTATAAATACACTAAAACTTAAATTAAAAAAGTAATAGATAACTAATCTAATTATAAAATCACTCACATACCTCTTACTTCTTACTTATTACTTATTACTTTTATCCCAACAGCAGCTCCAAATCTCCTTTTCCTTCGCGGATCACATAGAGGTCATCGTTGGTGCAATCAACTACTGTGGAAGGGATGTTGTCGCCGTAGCCGCCATCGATTACGATATCGACCAGATCGCCATATTTTTCGTAAATAAGTTCTGGATCTGTGATATATTCAATAATTTCATCATCATGTTTGATAGATGAAGAGAGGATAGGATTTCCGTTAACGCGAACAATTTCGCGAATGATACTATTATCAGGGATCCGGATACCCACCGTTTTTTTAGTGCCATGAATAATTTTGGGAACCTGGTTATTCGCATTTAAAATAAAAGTAAAAGGACCGGGAAGGGTTCTTTTCATCGCTTTAAAAACGGTATTATTGATTGGAGTAGTGAAATCAGAGAGGTGACTTAAATCGTGGCAAATAAAAGAGAGGGAAGACTTTTTCTTTGTATCACCTAGTATTTGAAGAATTTTTTCGATTGCTTTTTGTTTAAAGATATCGCAGCCAATACCATAGATGGTATCTGTAGGATAAATGATTATCCCGCCATCTTTCAAGCAGTCAACCACCTGTTGGATAGCCCGTGGATTCGGATTTTCAGGATAGATTTTTAAAAGCATTTTATGAGAAATAAAAGAAGGGTAAGCTACTTGTATCGCACCGCTACAACCAATGTACCCTTGCTACATTCCTGTCCTGGGGGAGTTGAAAGGGAGCTGATCGTACAAGACTTACCCAGTTGCAAAAGTACAAAAAATATCGTTACTTTTGCCCACTTTTTTAATCAAAACGTTTATGAAAAGAATTTTCTTTAAAACTTACATTATAATTTTTGCATTAACCTTATTAATAAGTAGTTGCAAAAACGAACAACCGATCAATTTTCAAGGTTCCGCATTTGGATCTTACTATTCGATCACATATATGGGACAAGAAGATCCAAAATTACAGCACCAAGTGGATTCCATCATTGCAGATTTGACGCATCAATTCTCCCTTTTTGACACCACTTCGATTATTTCCAGAATAAACAAAGGGGAAAATTTACCTTTAACGGCAGACATGTTGAATGTGTACAATATTTCAAAAAGAGTGAGTGATTTAACCAACGGGGCTTATGATATTACAGTTGGTCCATTGGTTGATTTGTGGGGTTTTGGCAAAGACAAGAGAGCCAAAGTTGAAAAATGGGAAATTGACAGTGTAATGAAATTTGTTGGTTACACTAAAATCAAAGTAGAGAATAATTATTTTGTAAAAAGTGATCCCAGAATACAGATCAATTTCAATGCTATCACGGATGGGTATGCTTCAGATAAGGTCGCTCGTTTTATTGTAGCACAAGGGTATTCCAATTGCATTGTTGACATAGGGGGAGAAGTGGTTGCTTTAGGTACCAAAGGGGGAAAACAATGGCAAGTTGGGATACAAACTCCAACCAATGATGCTGATGGAGCGATTGATGCACAATATGTATATCCGATGAAAAATAGAGCTGTTTCAACCAGTGGAAACTACAGAAAATATGTTGAAAAAGAGGGGCAAAGATACAGTCATATCATCAATCCAAAGACCGGACAACCGGAGCATTCCAGTTTATTGAGTGTATCAGTAATTGCTGAGGATTGTGCCAGTGCGGACGCATATTCTACCGCATTTATGGTATTTGGGATGGAAAAAACGATGGAATTGGTGCAGAAAAACCCAAAGATGGCGGTTTATTTTATCTATAATAAAAATGGGAAGTTCGAGGTTAAAAAATCCCCAAACTTCCCCTAAACAAATCTATTAACATTGATTATTGAAGTTCGTTTCCGATACTTTTCAATTTAGTAAAAATGGAGGAGATCCCGATTCCGATTTTACCATAAACCGGGAACCCGATTCCGGGCATCATACCTAACTCAATCCGAGTATAAAATCCAAGGTATTTACCGGATGTTTTATAGTATTCAAACCCAAATCTTCCTCCAAAAGGCATAACTCTATAAAAATCTGCAGGATCGTAAGATTGGCCAGCGTACATAAAAGGTGTTAGTTTTATGAATGGAGCATAAAAAAGATCAAAATAGCCTGTTAATGTACTTGTAAATTTGTCACTTTCTTGATAATCAGGCATTTTAATTTTAAAATAATTCAAAGATTTTTTACCGATTCCTAAGTAAAAATAAAAACAATTTAAAGTTGAAGAATGAGAAATTATTTGTCCATTAGGCATTTGCAAGCCATATTCACCATCTATTTCAAATTTTCGTTTTGTATTTAAAAAATTTGGAGAATATTGTGCATTCATATAATATTCACCACCAAATCTGAAAACAGATGGTTCATAAACTTTAACATAATAATCTCGATATTTTGTGGTTACAACATCTCCAGATCTTGATTGACTAATAGTTAAATCAAATTGATCTGATGTTTTTTTGTTTCTCAAGACTAATTCTCCACCACCATAAAATGCATAGTTATGTTCACTTCCATCTATAAATGACATATCTAATAATGGGGCTAGAAAACCTGCATTAACGTATAAAATTTTGGCGACTTTCACATTGGCATCTACTCCATAAAAAATTCCCGTATAAGGAACTCCTAATACCGGAGTAATATGAGCGCCGATTAAAACTCGAGGTTGTTGGAAATAATTAACTGTTGCTCTTGGCCAGTCTTTGGAATCCACTTGTGCATTAGTATAATTAAGGGTAATAATTAATACTAAAATCATAGAAAAGAATACCTTTTTTTTCATACATCTATTTTTAAATTTAACAAAATTATTTAGGACTCAATTGAATTCCGAAGGGGTGCTATGATTCATTTAAAATTCATAATTACAAAATTAATCCGATTTTATGAAGCGTTTGTCAACATTTATAAATATTAACAACATTATACAAATTCATAATTTGTTGATATTATGATATTTAAAATTTAAAAATAATTAATTACGCCCCATTTTTTTTAAAAACTTTTTCCTACCTTTGTTTTCTTCAAAATCTTAAAAAAAATTGAGAAAAAATGAATGAAACTTTAGTGATTGTAATCTATTCGATAGCCACATTCAGTTTATCTCTAATCTCCTTGTTAACATTTTTCAGAAGGAAATCAAATCAGGGATACTTATGGTTAAGTTTGGTATTTTTCACACCTGTCATAGCTTTCACGAATAACATTTTAATATATGAATATATCGGGAATCCATTTATTCATATGATTTCGATGTTTTTTAATCTTTCTTACGGAGCTTATTTAATTTTAACCATTTTTTATTTTAAGAAGAATAGAAAACCCAAGAATTGGGGTTGGTTGTTTTTACCCTCCTTTTTATACATTCCATTTATAATTCTATTTATTTTCAATCATCGTTATATTAACGAGATTGTGAGCGGCAATGAGATCACCGGTGTAGCGTTATATATGAATTCGTTCTATAACTTATTGATTGTACTCTATTCTATTGGGGCTAATATTTGGTTATGGATTATTGAGATCAAGGATCATTCTCAAAATAATAATCTCGTTTCAAAATCAAAAATTCGAAAAGAGTTGTTATTCGTAATGCTAATACTTCAATTAGGGGCTTTTGTTCCCTATATTTTAAGATTAGATGCGATGTATATTATTTTGTATATGCCGGTATTCGGGCAATTATTCTTTGTTTATGTATTTTTCCGGCTCTCACCGAACATGTTCAGCAATTTATATGACCAAATGAATAAAGAGCGATATGCGGGAATTAAAATTGATACTGAAAAAACGGATCTGATCATAGAAAAGGTTATGGGGAAGATGGAAAATGATCGAGTATACTTAGATAGCAATTGTAACCTACAAAGTTTCAGTAAAGCCATCGGAGAAACACCAAATATTGTTTCGATGGTTATTAATCAGCATTTTAATGTATCTTTTCCGGAATATTTGAATCGATATAGGATTCAGGATTCTATTAAATTACTTCAAGAGAATGACAAGAAATATTCGATTGAAGGGATTGCCTTTGAATGTGGATTTGGGAATCGAACTTCATTTTACAATGCTTTTAAGAAGCAAACGGGTATGTTACCCAATGAATACAAACAACTATTTCAAAAAAACTAGGTTAATTTTTTTTTCACAATTCAAAATTTTTGAAAAGTAAAGAGCCTCAC
>DAONEU010000084.1:4847-8302 GCA_035403245.1 Bacteroidales bacterium
TCAGCCACATTTTCAGCAGTGATTCCCATGTGATAATGTTCGAAAGCATCTGTTAATCCATCGTTTACCATATGGTCGATAGCTGTAATGTTTCCCATTTTAACACCATTACGAAGATTACCGTTTAACACAAAGCCTGCGTTAGACATTACTTCTGTACCACCGGCTAATACTAGGTCAGCATCACCAACCAAGATATCATTATAGGCGTTCATTACGGCTTTAAGACCGCTACCGCACACCATATTGATGCTATAAGCTGGAACCTGAGCAGGAATACCTCCTTTAATGGCGGCTTGTCTGATAACACCTTGACCTTGACCGGCACTAAGGATATTTCCTCCGATAACCTCATCAATTTGGTTAGGATCAACACCGGTTTGGTTTAAAATGTCCTTAATAACGATTGCACCTAATTCACCGGGAGTAAAATTGGATAAAGTTCCGAACATTTTACCGATTGCAGTTCTTTTTGCAGCTACGATGTAAACTTTTTTCTTCATAACATTTAAATTTATGGTTATATAATTCAAAATTAATTCAAATCCATAGGGATTAAATTAGGTGAAATAATAAGAGTTGCTTCAGTTGCAGCTTGAACTTCTTCCACTGTAAATTCAGGATGGATCTCTTTAAGGAGGATGCCATCTTTAGTTATTTCCATCACGCCCATTTCAGTAACAATCATATTAACCTGACCTTTAGCTGTTAAAGGGAGTGTACATTTCTTTAAAATTTTAGGGGAACCTTTTGCGGTGTGTTCCATAGCCAAAATCACATGTTTAGCACCTATGAGTAAATCCATGGCACCACCCATTCCAGGAGTTAATTTTCCGGGGATCATCCAGTTTGCCAGGTCACCTTGTTCATCAACCTGCATCGCACCTAAGATGGTAGCATCCACATGACCACCACGAATGATGCAGAAAGATTGAGCTGAAGAAAAGCTAGAGGCACCTGGAAGTGCTGTGATATAACCTCCACCGGCGTTCAAAAGATTTTCATCTTCAGATCCTGCTTCAGGGGTTGGGCCCATACCTAGTAAACCATTTTCAGATTGTAATACTAATTCTACATCTTTTGGCAAGTAGTTTGGCACCAATGTTGGTAAACCAATACCCAAGTTAACGACATTGCCATCTTTGAGTTCTTTAGCGACTCTTTTGGCAATCACTTCTCTAATTTGATTTTTATCCATAGTAGTTATTTTTTAATTCTTCTGGCTAGTTCTTCGGCAATATAAGAGGCAACATTATCGGCAAAAGTATTCATACCGAAACCGGCATCATATCCTAATTCTTTTGCCAATTCATGAGTAATTCTGGGGCCACCGCAACAAACAATCAATTTATCTCTAAGACCTTCTGCTTCTAACAATTCAATTAATTCCGTTAAATTTTGAATATGAACATCTTTTTGAGTTACGGTTTGAGAAACGAGTATTGCGTCTGCATTTAACTCAATAGCTTTAGCAATAAACTCCTCATTGGTCACCTGACTACCCATATTCAAAGCTTCGAACATCTCGTAACGTTCAATACCGTAGTGACCGGCATACCCTTTCATATTCATGATAGCATCGATTCCAACGGTATGTGCATCTGTACCGGTGCTTGCTCCGATTACCACGATTTTGCGACCAATATTCTCTTTTATAAACTGGTCTGTTTCATGCATATCCATCACATTAGATTCCACTTTGTCCACTTTAATGGATGTAAAATCCACATGATGTACAGTTGATCCATAACAATTAAAGAAAGTGAAACCGTTAGTAAGTTCTTTATAATAAACAACCTGCGGATTTTCGAATCCCATTTTTTTCATCAGTTGTTTTGCTGCTTCTATAGCTTCGTCGTTACAAGGAACGGGTAAAGTAAAACTTAATTGGGTTTTACCATCGTTCATTGTATCGCCATATGGTTTTATTTTAGTTAAATCTAGTGTTTGATCAAAATCTTTTTGATCCATTGAATACAATCCACCACTCATATCAATTTGTATTTAAAGTATTTATATAAAAATAATTAATATTATATTTCGATTCAAAATATCTGGCAAATATAATAAATTAAAATGAAATAACTATTAAGAAATTAGTGAAATGGATGTTAAAATAGTAGTTCAAAATTATTACAATTACTTTCCAATGCAGAAAGATCCGAAGATAGAATTCAGTATCTCATTTGAAGTGATCTCACCGGTAACCTGGCCTAAATCATGCAGAATTTGATTGATATCGATTGCAATGATATCAGTGGGGATTTTTTGAGCAAAACCGTTTTCAATTTTTTCAATATTTTCCTGAATCTTAAGAAAAATATCGTAGTGACGGGCATTGGTCAGCAAGGTTCCTTCAGTAATATTATTTTCAGTGATATGGGAACTTAACATCTCCTTCAGGGTATCGATATTGACATCTTTTCTGGCAGAAATATAAACTACATCATAATCAATCCATTGTGAGAAATGGGAAGGCAAGTCTTCTAACTTATCAATTTTGTTAGCCACGATGATAAACTTCTTATGGATAAAGTCCACTTCATTTTCCAAAAACAATAATTCCTGTTCGATATCTTCAATAGTAGTATCGGTAATATCGACCATATAGAGAATGATTTCCGCTTTATCAATGGCTTTAAAAGTTCTTTCGATACCAATGGATTCAATTTCATCTTTAGTCATACGAATACCGGCAGTATCAATCAGTCTGAAGTTAACTCCATTGATGGTAAAATTATCCTCAATGGTATCTCTGGTTGTACCGGGAATATGGGAAACGATAGCGCGATCATCATCAAGGAGTGCGTTTAAAAGGGTTGATTTCCCAACGTTTGGTTTGCCAATAATAGCAACAGGAATACCGTTTTTAATCACATTTCCGAGTTTAAAGGAGTCGGTTAACCGGGTTACTTCCGATTTTAATTCAGTTAATAGATTTAAAATTTTTGATCGATCAGCAAATTCAACATCCTCTTCACTAAAATCGAGTTCCAGTTCTAAAAGGGCTGCTAGTTCAACAAATTGAGCGCGAAGGTTTTTAATTTTTTTCGAGAAATTACCTTTCAGTTGGTTAATTGCCAGTTTATGAGAAGTTTCGGTTTGAGAGTCAATCAGATCGGCAACTGCCTCAGCCTGAGGAAGATCCATCTTTCCATTCAGGAATGCTCTCATGGAGAATTCACCGGGTTCAGCCATTCTTGCTCCGTTCCGAATCAGAAGTTCCAGAATTTTTTGTTGGATAAACCGGGATCCGTGACAGGTAAATTCCACCAAATCTTCACCGGAATAGCTGTGAGGATTAGCGAATTTTACGACTACAAGTTGGTCTATAATCACATCATTATCAAATACTTCAGACCATTTTGCATAGTTAGGTTGTAAGTCCAGAAAAGATTCTGGATGTTTAAACAATTTACTGGCAATTGGAAATGCGTTTTTCCCTGACAATCGTA
>DAONEU010000085.1:0-8241 GCA_035403245.1 Bacteroidales bacterium
CGCCCCTCTGAATCATCACACACCATTCATTTGCTACGAAGATGTCACACCTACGGTGCTAAAAATCAATAAAAATCATTCATCTTCTACAAAGATCACACTCCTACGGAGCTGAGATAGACTGCAGTCGGCGGTCGACAGTCAGCAGACTAAAATAGTATATGACAATAAAGAAAATCCGTTTAAATCCGCGTCATCCGTGTTCCATTTTTACAATCCCCCATTTCCTTGTCCTTTGTCCCTCCTCCATTTTCATTTGCTAATTCACTAATTCACAAATTTGCTAATTTTTAATTTGCTAATTTTTGTATTTTTGCTCCATAATTCTAAACCCAACTACACGATGAAAGACGAAATTATAATCTACCGAGCAAACGAAGAAACCTCTCACATTGAGGTAAGAATTGAAGATGAAACTGTTTGGCTGACTCAAGCTCAAATTGTTGATCTATTTGATAGTAGTAAAACTAACATAAGTGAACATTTAAAAAATATTTTTCATTCGAAAGAATTGGATGAAGTTTCAGTTGTTCGGAAAATCCGAACAACTGCATCAGATGGAAAAATGTATGAAATGAAATACTACAATTTAGATGCTATTATTTCTGTCGGTTATAGAGTGAATTCGTTAAGAGGAACTCAATTTCGTATTTGGGCGAATAAGATTTTGAAAGATTATTTACTAAAAGGACAAATTACGAATTATAGAATCAATAATCTTGAAAATGATATGAGATTTGTAAAAACAAAACTAAATGAAATTGATATTCAACTCCAAACCAATCTTCCACCTAACCATGGCATCTACTTCAACGGACAAATATTCGACGCTTATGTTTTTGTATCTGAAATAATCAAAAAAGCGAAATCAGAAATCATCCTAATCGACAACTACATCGATGAAACCGTTTTAATATTGTTATCCAAGCGGAATCCAGTTGCTAAAGCAACTATTTACACCGGAAAAATATCGCAACAACTTCTCTTAGATCTCGACAAACACAATCAACAATATCCTCCCATAGAAATAAAACAGTTCACCAACTCCCACGACCGTTTTATAATAATTGACCGAGCAGAACTCTATCATATCGGCGCTTCTCTTAAAGATTTAGGCAAAAAATGGTTCGCCTGCTCCCGAATGGACTCACTTGCCGAATCTTTATTGAATATGCTAAAAGATTAGCTTTCAGGTATCAGATTTCAGGTATCAGTTTTTGTATTTTGTTGATTTAGTTACTTTTGTCCGAATTCCATTTGCTAATTCACTAATTTGCTAATTATTAGTCGCATTCGCGGCTTATTAATTAAAATGGAACGCTGATGCAACGGATGCTTCACATTACGGATAAAACAGATTCATTAAAATCCGCGTTTGAAAATCTGGGTCATCGCTTTCAATTGTAAATCAGGGGCTAAGGAAAGATATTTTATATTTTAATATTATGATCCAAAATAATAGTTTATTTATTACTTTTGTAATCAGTAATACAAAAGAATTCAAATGGGAAAAACTGATAATATTAAACGAGCTAAAAGACTCAAAGAAGCTAAAAGACAAAGAGAACAGGACGCATTAATCGCAGCGGGTTTAGGTCCTGCGGGTCAAAGAATTAGAGAACGATCAATTAACCGAAATGCTGAATTTAAGCCTAACACAGGACCGGTTAAATATTCCGAATTACTTAAAGAATTTGTGTCAACGATAATTGATGATACGGATGATATCCCGACTTTAAAATCCAAGTTTTTGTTTGGTTCTTACGTTTGGAATGCTGCTATTATGAAAGATGTAAATGAAGATGTCTATAATTCTGCTAAAAACGAAGTTCTTTCTTTAGGGCCAAATTTTCCTGACATTGATGTACTGTTTGAAACAATGGCTTTACGTAAAAAAATGGAGTTTGCAGAATATACAAATATAATCATGGATGTTGAAATAAAAAAGATTCGTGGACTCGATTACGATTTAACAGTTGCAACTTCACCTTTAAACATAAAATAATGGAACCAATACCTTACTATTATGATCCAATAAATCGCAATGCGATTGTTGTACACATTAAAAAACCATTCTACGATTGGCTTATTTCAATAGAACCCCAAAGCTCTGTTCAGGTAGAAATGGAAGGCAATATTTACCTCATTAAAGAAAAGGACAGCAATGAAGCAATAGAAAATTGGCTTAAGCGAAATTACGATAAAATCTTTCAAAATGAATTGAACGATTGGTATACAAACGAAATAAAATGGCCTCAACAAAGAACATTCAAGATGTTTAAAGAGTGGTTTGACTATAAAATTATTTCTATGGTATTAGATATGGAAGAAACCGAAATATCTAAAGACTAATTCATCCTTAAGCTGCGCAAGCTTGCATACGGTTACTCACATGTAACCTCTTCGAGGTAAATAAGACTACGGACTACAGACTACGGACTACAGACTACGGACTACAGACTACGGACAACGGACTACAGACTTTCAATTCGCTAAATACTAACCAATTAGCAAAACTATTCACTATTCACTATTCACTACAAAACCGAAGGTTTTGTTCGCATTAGGGCGGAGGCCAGATACCCCGCAAGCGAAAAAGATTAGCGGGACACCGAGCAGGTAGAGCGAACTTGTGAGCTCCTACCTGCCGGATGACCCGCTTAGCTTTTGAGTGCGGAGTATGGGCCGGAGACCGACGGCAGCAGGGTTGGTTGTGGGTCGGGTGGTGCCGGAATGCCCAAATTTTTATTTTTGTCTTACACCATCAATGAATTTAATGATGAAGGCATCAGGGTAAAATTTTATCAATTCTTGTTGGAGTTTGGCCATCTCTTCTTTGTTGGCGCTTTTTCCAATGGTGTATTGATAGCGGTTATTCAAGAAATAGTAAGAGATGCCATCGTAACCGTTGAAATTGGCCGGTGTTAACTCAAACAATTTTGCAGATTGTAAAACCTGAACACGATACACAGTTCCTTGCTCATTGAAACATTTCCCTTTTGGAATCACTGGTAAACCGGCATCCGATTTTGGAGTAGAGCCTCCGGTGATCTTGATTTTCTTATCTCCAATAGCAACCACTCTAAACTCTGTACGACGATTCATCTGATGTTGCTCTTCGGTACAAATATTGGTATGATCACCTTCGCATTCGCAATGATTAACTAACCTGGTTTCACCATATCCTTTTCCGTAAATCCGTTTTGGATTGGTAATCCGTTGACGAATATAATCGGCTGAAGCTTTGGCACGTCTTTCAGAAAGAGCCATGTTGTAGTCATAAGGGGCACGACAGTCGGTGTGAGAACCTAACTCAATCACGATATCAGGATATGCATTCATGATTTGAACAATCTTATCCAACTCAATAGCAGCATCCGGTCTGATGTCAGATTTATCCAAATCAAAATAGATTGGATTGATATTGAATCTCTTACCAATATCTTCACCAAGGACTAAATCTTGTTTCAATGGTTCCAGATAGATGATATGTTCATAAACACCCGGTTTAATCAATTTTTGATAATAGTTTTGGGTATTTGTCACATAATCAGGATGAGATGTAGACAAATAATAACTGATATTATCATTTAATTTAGCTTTTGGAAGTTCTCTGTATATGATTCCTGAATCATCTGTCTGAGCTTCATCTTCTTCAAAGGAAATATTGTTTTTGAGATGAATCAACGCATCAGGGATCACTTTATCGGAGGTTTTATCTTTCACGATGAAACGAACGGCAAAAGTTTTTTGTTGATCTAACACAAGATCTGCATAAACGATCTCTTCAGGAACATTGGTATTTGCAGTATTTAAACCATCGTAATAGTTTGGTTTAGTACCTTTTAAATCAAAAGTGGTCTCTTGAGAAACGATAAATTCAAATTTCCCCTGATCATCACTGATTGCTTTTGCAACAGGTTTTTCGTTGAGGGTTAAGAACACCTCAGCATTTGGAATGATCACATTATCAGGGTTTTTGGTAACCCCTTGGATCACTTTTCTATACTTTTTAGGTTGAAGTACATTAACGGAATAGATATCATCATCCCCTTTTCCTTCAGCTCTATTAGAAGTTAAGTAGCCAAACTTTTGGGTTTTATCGAAAGTGAGGGCAAAGTCATCAGCAGTTCCGTTGATTGGAGTACCCATGTTTTCAGGTTTTCCAAAGATGTTAAATTTATCTCCGGAAACAGGAACAACAAATACATCAAGACCGCCCAAGCCCGGAAATCCGTTTGAGGAGAAGAACAACATTCCGTCATTGTGGTAAACGGGGAACATCTCATTGCCTTCGGTATTCAATTCTTTAATGTTCACGATTTCGCCCCAGGAACCATCAGATTTTCTTTCAACCATATAAAGGTCAGTACCTCCTACTCCACCAGGCATATCGGACACGAAGAACATAAATTTGCCATCAGGGGTAAGAGAAGCTTGTCCTACTGAATATTCAGCATTATTGTATGGGAAAGCTAAAGGGGTTGACCATTCGCCATTGGTCAACTCACAGGAAAATAGTTGAAGATTCCGGGTACCATCAGAGCTTTTACCTTTATAGTTATTTTTAGTAACCACCATAAAATTACCGGCTTCATTAAAAGTAACCGGGCCATCATGGTATTTTTTATTCACTTTATTGGTAAAAGGGGTTCCTTTTTTGAAGTCTTTATCGTCAGGAATCTTAGAGGTATAAAGATTTAAATAGCCTTTATGGTTTCCGACCCAAACTCTTTTAAACAATTTCATTTTGTTTCTGGAAGATGTATAAACTACTTTATCACCCATGATTGCCGTAGAGAATTCTTGATGTGAAGAGTTCATTTTCAAGTTCTTCAACTCATATTTTGGAGTTGTCGAGAGCAAATTTTTATAGTAATCAGGTGCAACAAGTTGATTTTTCACCCTGATATCATTAGGTTTTAATTTGGCCATTTCAGGAACCAAAGCAGCAGCTTTATCATATTGAGCTAATTGTTGTAGGACTAAGAAATAGTTCCATACATCGTCGAATGTTTTTTGAGGCATAGAATAGATTTGATCGTAAGTAGACCTGGCATTAACGAGATCTCCGATCATGTAGTAAGAATGAGCTAAATTTCTCAATACTTCAATAGATTTATCTTTAATAGGTTCATAATATTTGACTGACATTTCATAATCAAATTGATCATAATATTTATTCCCCATTTTAATTTTATGTTCTTGAGACATGGCCGGCACGGTCAAAAGAATCAACATTAATGCAGTAATTATTCTATGTATTTTCATTTTGCAATAATTTAAATTGGATGATTAATATGATTAAAAATATCTAGGTGATTTAATTCTATGATGGCTGCTAAAGATGAAATCGTATCTCAACATAATTTCGTGGCTT
This sequence comes from Bacteroidales bacterium, assembly GCA_035403245.1. GTDB lineage: Bacteria > Bacteroidota > Bacteroidia > Bacteroidales > WCHB1-69 > UBA5429. Next base: position 5,381 of record DAONEU010000085.1, read on the forward strand.
CCTTGATTATACCTGGAAGTGGTATTAGTGAAAGAGAAGTCATAAGAGTATCCAAGTAATAATTTATCGAACAAGTAGATTCCAACAAGAGCACCAACGCCATCATTAGATCTATACATCAAGCCGAAGTTGATCCGTTTATAGAGTTCAAAGAGGGCGGTTACATCAACCTGAATTGGTGCGCCGACGGTCATTTTAACCAAAGCAGCAGGTTTAAACTCGACAAAGCGGGACATTTTAAGAGAAGCACCTGTGATAAAATAGTAATGACCTTTCAAAATTCCGTTAGAGATCAAGGTATTTTCTCCAATAAACTTATGTTCCAACATTCTAGGGATGGAGACACCCGCGTAGAAACGGTTGTTATAGGTATAATAGAGTCCAAATCCAAAATTGGGAAGGGCTTTATTATAGAAGTTATACTGGAAAGAGGGGTCATCATATTGATCTAGATCAATATTGGAGAAATTAGCGCTATAGAGATCAACTCCCCCTTTTAATCCGAAGGTCAGGTTACTTTTTTGGGTCAATTTCACTCTAAAAGCAAAATCGGCGTACATAGAAGTAAACTTGGTATCTCCTAAAACGTCATGGATTAAAGAGAAACCGGCACCTACATTTTCGTGAAAAACAGGAGAATGGAGTGTGATGGTGCTGGTTTTAGGGGCACCCGGGAAAGAGACCCATTGATTTCTATGAAGGAGTGTAACGGTAAGCGCATCTCTGCTCCCTGCATAAGCAGGGTTAACAGAGAGCGTATTGTACATATAGTGGGTAAACATAGGATCTTGTTGTCCGTAGGCAAGCAAACCTGCCATTAAGCCTATAAGTATTATGAACCTTTTCATTGTATATATTTTTTTATTATTTATAATCGGTTAATTACTGTTTTGCTATCTGGCTAAGTAGAAATATCCTTTGATTGGTTCTTTGTCTTTGACGCCGAGATCCAGGATATAATAGTAGGTACCTGATGGAAGTTTATTGCCTCCAACTGTTAATCCTCTGGTAGAAGTACCATCGAAATTATTAGTGTAAGGTTTTCCTTCGAATACAATTTCACCCCATCTATTAAAGATTGTCAATTGATTATCCGGATAATTTTCCAAACCTCTAATTACAAATAGTTCATTGATACCATCACCATTTGGAGAGAACCCTTCAGGGATGAATGGTGTTAAGATTACATCAACGTAAATGGAAGCTGTTGAGCTATTGTTACTCAAGTCTGAATCATCAAGATCTGAAGTGACTGTAGCTGTATTGGCAACAGTTGCATAAGGAGATGTATCACGTTTCACTCTAACGGTTAGGTTAATGGTAACAACTTGTCCAACTGCTAACTCAGGAATGATCCAAGTTACAGTATTTTCATTCAATTGAGGAGATTCTGTTGCAGAAATAAACTCTAATTGAGATGGAAGGACATCTGTTACATGAACATTTGTAGCATCTGAAACTCCATTATTGGTAACTGTCAAAGTATAAACAACCATATCATTTGCCATCACAGTATCCATATTGGCAACTTTAGTGATTGACAAGTCGGCATAAGAGGAAACAATATCATCATCATCTTCATTGGTATCTTCGTCTGGGTCAGGAATTGTAGAATTAACTGAAACTCTATTTACAACTGTAATGTTACCTGAAATATCAGGTGATAAAACAGCTCTGAACATCAGCGTTGCAGTTTCACCATTGGCGATGGTTGGAATATTCCAAAGATTTGGCATCACCCATGTACCTACTGAAGGCGTTGCACTAATAAATTCCAATTCCGGTGGCAGATGTTCCGTCAATACCACATCGTAAGCATCTGCAGGGCCATTATTGGTTACAGAGATGATATAAGTGATGGTATCTCCAGGATTGAATATATCATCAATACTAATCTTATTGGCAATTAAGTCGGCAACATTTTCGATTTCAACATCTACCGTAGATGTATTGTTTTCAGAATTTGGATCCGGAGTAGTTGATGCAACTGCGACCGTATTAGTGATGGTTGCGCCATTATCTGTATTGGAAGGAACAAGGATTACTAAAGTAAGCGTTTCCTGAGTATTGGCTTGCATTGTTCCCACATTCCAGTTAGGAATGAACCAGGAACCAGCAGACACTGTTGCAGAAACCACTGTACAACCGGCTGGAATCTGATCATTAACAATAACGTTGGAAGCTGCACTTAATCCATGATTGATCACTTGAACAGTGTATGTAATTAATTCACCTGCAGAAATGGTATCTCTATCAGCAGTTTTAATCACTTCAAGATCAGCATTAGTTTCAACAAATATGGTATTGATCGTATTGTTATTGGTTGTGTTTGGATCAGGAGTAGTACTTGAAACTGATGCTGCATTTACAATAGCTGTTCCATGAGGAGTATTACTATTCACTCTCACTTTCATAGTTAATGTTTGTGAAGTGCCTGAAGTCATCGTGCCAATGGTCCACAATGGTGGAGCCCAGGTTCCAACAGAAGGTGTTGCCGTGATGACAGTTAAATATCCTGGTAATGGATCACTTAGGACGACATTCGTTGCATTTGAACCACCATGATTAACAACAGTGATATAATAGGTTAGCGTATCACCAGCGGTAACCGGATTTCTGGAAGCAGTTTTAAACACTTCAAGATCGGCAGCCACGGTTATGGTAACTCCAACAGAAGAACTATTATTGCTTAAAATCGGATCAGCAGTAGTAGCGGTTACTGATGCCGTGTTGGTAACAGTTCCCGGCAATAGAGCAGGCGATGTTTGAGCCACAACAGTCATATAAACAGATGATCCGGGATTAATTGAGCCAACAGACCAGTTTGGTGAAGTCCAGGTTCCAACAGAAGGTGTTGCAGA
>DAONEU010000086.1:0-1357 GCA_035403245.1 Bacteroidales bacterium
TTTACGACCAGGCAGCCCACGCTTTGCAACTGCGTACTTGTAGGCGTAGGCCGACCCTTTGGCAAGCGACGGGTTTCGTATTCGTTGGGTGTAAATTTGGGTTGAGCGCAGCCAAAGGGGCACGCCCTACTCCAGCATCTTCTTGGCTTGGAGGAGTGCTTTGATGAAGGCGTCGATCTCCTCTTTGGTGTTGTATAGGGCGAAGGAGGCTCTTACCGTTCCGGGAATCTGGTATTTCTGCATGATCGGTTGTGCACAATGGTGTCCGGTGCGTACCGCAATCCCTTGATGATCCAAAATCACACCAACATCATAAGGATGAATTTTTCCTAGATTGAAGGAGATCACAGCCACTTTTTGAGGACTCAATCCATAAAATTGAATCTCCGGGATCTCATTGAGTTGCGACATCGCATAGTCAAGCAACTCGTGCTCATATTGCGCAATTTGCTCAATACCAATATGGTTGATATATTCAATGGCTTTCATCAAACCCAAAACATCTCCAACACTGGGTGTGCCCGCTTCAAACTTGAATGGAAGTTCATTGTAGGTCGTTTTCTCAAAAGTAACCTGACTGATCATCTCTCCACCCCCTTGATAAGGTGGCATTTTGTTCAACCATTCCTCTTTGCCGTACATCACACCAATTCCCATGGGAGCATACATTTTATGTCCGGAAAAGCAATAGAAATCACAATCTAAAGCCTGTACATCCACTTTTTCATGAGAGATTGCCTGAGCTCCATCTATCATCACCGGAACTCCTTTGGAATGAGCTACTTCAATGATCTTCTTAATGGGATTTATGGTCCCTAAAACATTAGAGATATGGGTAATCGCGACAATTTTCGTTTTTGAAGTGATCATCTGCTCCAACAGTTCCACTTGCAAAACACCATTAAAATCGAATGGGATCACTTTCAACTTAGCCCCTTTTTCTTCACAGATCATTTGCCAAGGCACAATGTTCGCATGGTGCTCCATCTCAGAAATCAACACCTCATCGCCGGATTGCAGAAAGGCTTTTCCAAAAGAGGAAGCTATCAGATTTATTGATTCTGTAGTGCCTCTGGTAAAGATCACTTCGTGGTGATGTTGGGCATTGATAAAAGTTTGTACTGTTCGTCTTGCCGCTTCAAACTGATCAGTCGCCAACTGACTTAACGAATGAACCCCCCGATGAATATTGCTATTGATCGTTTCATAATAGTTAGTGATCGCATCGATCACTATTTGAGGCTTTTGAGTGGTGGCAGCATTATCAAAATAGATCAAAGGGCGGTTATGGACTTTTTGATCTAGGATTTTAAAATCGGATCTATTGTTCATCTTCGTTTGTATCGGTTTCGTTTAG
>DAONEU010000086.1:1457-3313 GCA_035403245.1 Bacteroidales bacterium
GCTTCGCCCATGATTCTAAATGTTTCTTGCATTTGTTCATTTTGAAATGGACCGGACATTTGCATAGAGGCCATGTACTTGCCCATGAAAATCCACATGGCATTAGATAAAATACTAAATCCGGAACCAATAAAAGTCAATATACATAACACCGTGAGAAATGTTGGGCGTCTTTTTTGGGGTTCAAAAGGATTTTTTACATCGTAATATTGGTAATTATTTTCTTCCATAATCTTATTTTTTTTGCAAAAGTATTAAATGTTATTCAATTTTCAATTCATAATTTTTTTAATCACTAAAATTTGTTCCGTTTTCGGATCAACCTTACATTTATCGTTTGTTCTATGACCAATCACCCATAAGATTTGGTCGGGATGATTGAGTTCGCAAAGTAAACTGATTTGCTGCTTTTGAAAGAGGTTCAATTTCAAATCTTTAAAAAAATCGCTTAGTTTTCGTTTTCCCTTCATTCCAAAAGGATAGAAAGAATCCCCCTCTTTCCAGTTTCTAATGAGGAGCGGAAAGTGAACTTTAGAAAGATCAAAGTAGGCTATTTGCGGGTCTTTGACAAATGTTAAATCCTTAGAATTGTGAACTATCTGAGCTTCGAAACCATATAGATTAAACTCTTTAGGTTCGTTAATGGTGATTAAATCGTTGTTTTGCAATCCATTTTTAGGATAAACAAAAAGAAAAGACCTGTCTTTAATCAGCATATAATGCTCAGAATAAAACTGTTTGCCACTCTCCCCTTTTAACTGTTTCACGATTTGCTCCACCGTAGAAAAATTAAATTCAAATGGGGAAAGGAGTTCAAAAAGGATGATTTCCGGATTTGTTTCCAGAAGGAGTTCCTCAATTTTAATTTTTGTCTCCAACTCATTTTGAACCAACAATTTATCTTTTAACTGCTGAATCTGATTTTCATAGAAAGAATACTGTTTGTTGAACAAAGCCATATTCTTATTCATCGTAGCTATCAGACTTGGATTGATCTCTTCCAGAACAGGAATTACGCGATTTCTTATTTTATTTCTATGGTATTGATCAGAACTATTGGAACTGTCAAACCTATAGATTAAATCATTAGTTTTCACATATTGGAGGATTTGTTCCGAAGAGAAGGGCAAAAGGGGTCTTAGAAAAGGTTGATTTAACTCAGGTATTCCATTTAATCCTTTGTATCCTGTTCCTCTGATCAAATGGAGGAATAAAGTTTCGGTATTATCATTGGCATGGTGAGCAGTACAGATAAAATCGTATTGGTCTGCCATTTCACGAAACCAATCGTATCTAAGATCTCTGGCCACCATTTCAATAGAGTTTCCGGAATCTTTTTGAATAGCAAAAGTATCGAACTCTTTGATAAAAATGGATGGTTTATGTTCCGATGTGGAATGAAAACCGGGAATTAACTCATTTTGAACAAAGTTCATGTCCTGATTGGACTCCTCTCCTCTTAAATGAAAATTACAATGGGCTATATCAAAATGAAGTTGATGGGTGTAAAAAAGATGAGTCATCACTACAGAATCGATACCCCCACTAACGGCCAACAAAAATTTCGCCTTTTTGTAGTTAGGGACCAATGATTCCAAATGGGTGATGAACTGTACTTTCATCTGATTTTATGATTTCATTAGGTTTTCGATCTCTTCAATTTCCACCGGCATATCAGCGAGTAAGTTGATGGGGTTGTCAGCCACAACAACATCGGTTTCAATTCTCACACCAATCCCCTCTTCAGCAATATAGATACCCGGTTCGCAACTTAGGACCATTCCGGGTTGGAAGGTCCAATCTCTTTGGCCCACGTCATGTACATCCAAGCCCATGAAGTGGCTGGTGTTGTGCAT
>DAONEU010000086.1:3413-8232 GCA_035403245.1 Bacteroidales bacterium
TCACCGGCATAATTTCCGTACTCTGCGCCAAAGTCCATGAGTAGCAAATCGCCATCTTGTATGATTTTATCATTTTTGATGTAATGAAGGATACAAGTATCTGAGCCGGCAGCAATGATTGGGGCAAAAGAGTGACCATTGGCACCGTTTTTGGTCATTTCATAAATCAGTTCCGCTTCAATTTCATATTCATATTTACCAGGTTTTACAGCTTTCAGAGCTCTTAAAAAAGCTTTATTGGTAATTTCACATGCTTTTTTCATTGTTTTCAATTCTTCAGCATGTTTCACTGCTCTAAGGGGGTAAAGGATAGGGGCTACTCTTCTGTATTGGTGAAGAGGATACTCTTTTTTCAATTTTTCTGCAAAGCGAATCTCTTGAGTTGGATGGGACACTTTCATCCTTGGATTTTCAGGAAGATGAAGGTATATGGTAAAAGAATTAACCATGATGTCCTGAAGGATTGCTTCAAATTGTTCAGAAAATAGGATAGTTTTTATTCCGGAGATTTCGGTTGCTTGCTCCTTTGAAAGTCGATGTCCATACCAAATGACCATTTCAGGGGAAGGGTTTTTTATAAAAAGGATCTCTCTGTAATCGGGATTAGGATGCCAGGGGGCCAGAACCAAATAGGTTTCCTCCTGATCAATACCGGTTAAATAGAGCATTTCCGCATTTTGTTTGAAAGGGAATGTGGTGTCTCCTGATCTGGGATATTCATCATGAGAAGTTAGGATTAAAGCACTGTTTATCTCTAGTTCTGACACTACGGCAGCACGATTGTTACTATAGAAACTGTTGTTTAAAGTTTGATATTTCATAAGGCTCAATTTGAAGTGCAAATATACTATTTTTGAAGCGATTTAAGGTTTTTTAATGAAAATCATAACTCAATATAATATTTTTAGCTTACTTTTGTAATCCTTAAGGAAAAGTGCAGTTAATGGCAAAACAAAAAAAAAATATAATTCCGCTGTATAAATATTTTGCAGTACATGGATTTAATCATTCTATGGATGAAATTGCTGCAGGGGTTCAATTGACAAGGAAGACTTTACATAACAGGTACATTTCACGTCAATATATTCATGATCTGGTAGTTAATTATTGGAAATCTCTTTTTATAACGCAATTTGAAGAGAAAATGCAGTTTTCCAATCATGCTTTGGAGTCCCTTTTAATTTTGATTTATGAGTTAGAGTTGGCTATTGTGAATGAGTTTCCAATTTATGAAAAAGAGAGTTCTTTTTATCAATCTCCAAAAAGTATTGAAAACCATTTTTTAGTTCCCATCATAACGCAAATAATTAAAAATGGACAACAAACGGGGGAAGTCTCTATTGACATTGAACCGAAGAAGTATGCGTGTTATTTCTTATATATTATTGTTAATATGCTTCTTTTAAGTGTTACACAGGAAATCAAAGAAGAAAATCTGAAAACCAAAAAAGAACGAATTTCAAAATTAAATAGTTCTATTCAAATTGAGATCATTGAATTTGTCATAGCTCCCATTCTAACTTTAAAAGGGAAAACCAAGTTTAAAGAGATCGATTTAAATCTCCTTTTTATTGTCCACTAACGTTTTCAAACTATTTTCATTTGAAAAAAATGATGTACTTTTGCAAACTTTAAAAAAAAGAAAAAGGATGAAAAAGATAAAGAAGAATACAATCTATTTAATTGTAGCGGGAATCCTCGTTTTAGCTTCCATTTTTGTTATTTTACAAAAGAATAATATATTTCGGTCTCAAGATGAAATAGGCCCTGTCGGTGCAGCATTTGCCATAAAAGACACCAATAATGTTGTTAAAATATTTATGGCAGATATGAGAGGAAATAAAGTACTTTTATCCAGAACGGATAAAGGTTGGTTGGTTGATGATACCATTCCTGCATTAAAATCAAACGTTGACAATTTACTTTCCACAATACTAAATCTTCATGTTCGACAAACTGTTGCCAAAACAGCACAGGACAATATTAATAAAATGTTAAGTAGTCAGGCTGTAAAAGTTGAGATCTATCAATTGGCTCCCAAATTCAAGATTTTTGGGATCCCTTTTTTCACTAAAGAAAGATTGACCAAAACTTACTACATGGGACAAGCAACGATGGATAATATGGCCAATTATGCCTTATTAGAAGGAATGAATGAGCCTTATGTAGTTAGTATTCCGGGTTTTAGAGGATTTGTAACTCCACAATTTTCACCTTATGCAACCGACTGGTATAGTCATACCTTATTTCAAACCAAACTTACGCGCATTCAATCTGTTCAATTTATTGATGTTCAGAATCCGGCAGAGTCGTTTCTTATCAAAAAAGAGGGTGCACGATTCTTTTCCATGTATGATTATCAAAATGTCCAAATTGCCCATTATGATACAACAAAAGTGATTGACATGCTTTCAGAATTCAGAGAAAGAAATTATTTATCAATTTCAACTGCTTTAACAAATAATGAAAAAGATTCTGTTTTTAAAAATAATTTATTTAAAATTATCATATTAACAGATGCTGATGGCAAAAAATCTGAACTACGTTTTTATCGATTGTTACATTTAGTACAAGAGATGCAAAATGATGAAAAAATTGGAGATCCAATAATGGCTATTAATAAGGATCATTGCTATGGAATTTTTAATGAAGACTATTCCAAATTATACAAGCTACAATATTTTTATTTTGAAAGACAACTACAACCTTTGTCTTATTTCATTAAAAAATAAATGATAAATTCTGATGATTCTATATACATGCAGCGGGCTATTCAGCTAGCAGCCCTAGGAATAGGAAATGTTCAACCTAATCCTATGGTTGGTGCTGTTATTGTACATCACAATAAAATCATTGGGGAAGGCTGGCATAAAAAATATGGAGAGCCACATGCTGAAGTAAATGCGATTAAAAGTGTTAAAGATTTGTCATTATTGTCTGAATCAACGATGTATGTTAATTTAGAACCTTGTTCTCATTACGGCAAAACACCTCCTTGTTCTGAATTGATATGTAAACATGGTATTTCTAGAGTAGTTATCGCCAATAAAGATCCAAATGAAAAAGTGAATGGCAAAGGAATTCAGCAATTGAAAGAGAACGGAACTGATGTAACAACAGGAGTTTTAGCTCATGAAGGGATGATCCTTAATAAACGATTTTTCACGTATCATTTACTCAAAAGGCCCTATATTATTCTGAAATGGGCTGAAACGGAAAATGGATATATGGATATTAAAAGGGATCTGTCTCCTCAATATTATTGGATTACCAATCAAGAGCTTACCATTTTTTCCCATAAACTAAGAAATGAAGAACAGGCGATTTTGATCGGATATAATACTTATTTGAATGATCAACCCAAGTTAACAAATCGATTATACGGGACACACCAACCTTATGCATTTGTTACCAGCAATGATATTTTTAAAACACCTCCTACCCGATTCACCGTAATTCCGGATCGTATTCCAGAACTTTTACATGAATTGTACATAAGAAAAATTCAATCTGTTGTAATTGAAGGTGGAAAGAGTACTCTATTAAGTTTTTTGAATTCCGGAATCTGGGATGAGGCTATTGTTTTCCAGGGAAATCAATCATGGGCTGACGGACTTCCATCACCAGATATGAATCACTTTGAATCTTCCCTCATTTCAGATAAACAGGTTTGTGGCAATAGATATAAGCATTATTTGAACAGTAAGCCATTTCTGGAAAAATACGTTTCAGTATTATAATAAAAAATGTTTGAGGATACATATAAAACAATTGCATCTGTTTCTGAAGGAATATATAGAGATAAAGGAAGTAAGTTTATTGCTATAGCAATTCCTGTAATTTCTGAGACTCAGATCAAAGATGAGATTGCCTCAATCAAAAAACAATATTTTGATGCACGTCATCATTGTTATGCCTATATTCTAGGACCATTCAAAGATTCCTATCGATATAATGATGATGGAGAACCTTCCAGTACGGCTGGACGGCCAATTTATGGACAACTTCTGTCGAAAGATTTGACCAATGTATTAGTTGTTGTTGTGCGATATTTTGGAGGCGTAAAATTAGGGGTATCAGGACTAATAAATGCTTACAAAGAGGCCACAAAAGCGGCATTAGAAAATGCTGAAATCACAGAAAGGATCGTTACAGAATCGCACATTGTATCAGTTGATTATGAATCTGTAAATAAAGTGATGCAAATATTAAAAGCTGATTATATTCAGATTACCAATCAATTTTATGAAAATCAATATTGTATTGAATTCTCTGTTAGACTAAGAGAAGCAGACCGTGTTATCACTGAATTAAAAAAGATCACAAGTGTGATCGTTCAATGCAAAAAATAATCCTCTATTACTTTAAATAACAGAGGATTATAAATTAATAAGATTAGATTTAACTATTTCTTATAATAAAGTAATTCAAAGAAAATACCTGTATCAAAAGAAACCCATACGGTTTTGATATCATCTACATCAAATTTCTTGTCAAAGCAAACCACTTGATCATGATATCCACTATTTCCATCAATAGTGTAAGAACAATCAAATTCACCACTTTCTGCTTTTGTAGTATAATTATAGAATAAAGTATTATCTTTTAATAAAATATATACTTTATAATTACTCCAATCATAATCACCGGTAGCTTCATTTAAGATTCTAAGTGTCATTTGAGAAGCTTCAAGTGATTCACTCCATTTATAGGTTTTAGGATACAATCCTAAAATTAAATTAATGGTTTTGCTTGGATTTGAAATTGTTTCAATGTAAACAGGATCATTAGATGTCATTTGAGCATTCACATTTTGCAC
>DAONEU010000087.1:0-2051 GCA_035403245.1 Bacteroidales bacterium
CGGTACCAAAAGTGATTTTTTTCTTTTTTGCTTTGCAAATATTGATTTTAAAATCAGACCCAACATAAGAAAAATTTGGAATAAATGTACCCTTTTCATCTTTGGAATTAAACAACAAATGATCCATGATTTTTCCATCTTCATCAATAACAGATATTTTAGTGATTGGATTTGGTGTCGCTTTAACTTTAATTCTTTCAATATTATCTTCATCGTTAGGTAAATCTTTGTCAGTATTATAAATAAGAGTAAAATTATTTTGGTTTACAAGATAAAACGGTGAAATGTAAATATTTCCAATAGGATTCAGAAATCCTTCTAATTGGTAAAAGGCTCTTTTAATACTTTTTTCATAAACGATATAATAATTTGATGGTTCCAGACAAAGAATATGAATATTCTTATTCATATAAAAATAAGCACTTCCATTTTGATTTACATAATAATTAATAACACGATTATTTAATGCAAAAACAAGATTTCCATTAGCCAATTTGCTTATTTGATCTACTTTCCAATACCCATTTGGAGTTGAATGGGAAATGGGATCATCTATAGTCTCCGTTTTGAAGTCAAGAGAAAAAATATTAATTTTTTTAAATTCTGTCAGGATGAAACATGATGTATTTGGATTGGATTGATTTGGTAAAAATTTCACATCCTGCAGTTCAATATTTTCTTCAAAGTCAAATGGAATTTTTTTAATAGTATTATCAGTAATCATGTACAAGAACATGGTTTTACATTTTTTTTTCACAGGATCTTCTGTGAACCTATTAAGATTTAAAAATACAGTTCCATTATTTGTAACACAAAAATCGCCAAGTCTAATATAGTTTTCAAATTCATCAGAATGGTATGTTTCATATAATTCATTAAACTGATTATCAAAAACTTTTATAAATAAGCTATAAGAATCAATATCAGGATTAATAGCAAACGTTAAAATAGCAATTTTTGACTTATCTTCAGAGATAACCAAATGTTTTTGATTTCCTTTTCCAAAGATGGGTTTAAAACTATAGATTTGAGTTTTTTTAACAAATTGAAGTGTATTAGGATTATAAGTGTCTATACAAATATGATGTATGTTGTCCAAAGAATCATTTACATAAATAACGGCTATTTCATCTTCAAAAATCATAAATTTCAATACATTATATTTTTTCTTAAAAAACTCTGTTGATTGAACAACTTGGTTGTTTTGAACTTTTAAAATGCTAAAAACGATATCGTCACTGGGGATTAATAGACTTTTAAGATGGCAATAAATGTAGAAATGGGAATTATTTATTTCCCCAATATAATCTCCCGAAATTCCATAAAATGAGCTATATAAAGATTCTTCAACTTCTGAATTAGGAGCCCAGGAAATGCTTTGAGCAAAACTAAAAGAAAAAGAAAATGATAAAATTAGAACAAATAGGTTTTTCATATATTTTTTTAAATAAAGAATTATTTCTCAAAAAAAAGTTAATCTAATTTGTCCAATTAGTTTGCAAATATAAGAAAAAAATTAATTTGAAGGGAAGGGAAAAAGTGAATATTTAAACATTTTTTTTTGTGCAAATATTTCCCCATTAGCATAAACATATGTGTTCCGAGAAAGTGTGGATACAGTCAAATTTAAAATGTACTCTTTTTGTATCATTTTAAAAACGCGATTGTTGTAATTTTTTTTATCCACACTTGTTCGAAACACTTATGTGTTTCAATGCATCATACACTTTTATCCCGAAATTTCATATATTTGCCTTTCAATCCAAAATATCCACTACCATGAAAAAAACGTTCCTTCTTTTCTCGTTTATATTTCTCCAATTCCTACTCATAGCCCAAATACAAGAGGTCTATTCTAAAGTCAAAATCACCATTCAAAATCCTTCCCAAGCTGTTCAATTGCTCGAAAATGGGATTAACATGGAAAATATCGCGATTCTTAAAAACCAATCTTTTACTGTTGAACTCTCCAATTCTGAAATACTGAAGTTGAACACCTTAGATATCCCTTATGAGGTTATAATACCGAACATGGCTGAATATTATCAAAA
>DAONEU010000087.1:2151-8103 GCA_035403245.1 Bacteroidales bacterium
TAGATCATTTGGATCTTTATTTTGTTCCTTGCGTTAATCCTGACGGCTATCAATTTAATACAAATGCTTATCCCATTGGGGGAGGTATGTGGCGAAAAAATCGAAGAAATAATGGAAACTATACCTGGGGTGTTGATCTAAACCGTAATTATGGCTTTCAATGGGGGTATGATGATATAGGCTCTTCTGTCAATGGAAATGATGAAACATATAGAGGTTCCGCACCTTTCAGCGAAGTGGAAACTCAACAGATCAAACTTTTATGCGAGTCTCATCAATTTTCACTGGCAATCAATAACCATTGTTATGGAAACATGTTGATCTATCCCTGGGGACATATTCCACAAGTTACTCCTGATTCTATACTCTTTAGGACCTATGCAAAAGAACTGACAGCCGTTAATCATTTTATTTATGGAACATGTTATGAAGTTTTGAATTATAATGCCAATGGTGGAAGTAGTGACTGGTTCTATGGAGAACAAACAACTAAAAACAAAATTATTGAATTCTCTCCTGAAGCAGGTGATCCCTTAGATGGTTTCTGGCCATCAGCAAACCAGATACTACCAATTTGTGCCAATTATTTACCTATGAATCTAACGCTTTTAAGATTGGCATTACCATACCCTAAACTGGAAGATCTAAATCCTCCGGCTATCAGCTCTACTCAATTAAATTTTAAATTTAAAATCACTTCATTAGGAAATGTGGATCAATCTACTTTTGATGTCTCCATTAATCCTATTTCTTCAAATATTACTTTTGTCGGAAGTTTACTAACCCTTTCAAATTTCCAAAGATTAGAAAGTAGATTGGATTCGATACCTCTTACTTTACAAAACGGAATTCTTCAAGGGGATTCTGTAGTTTTCGAAGTATTGATTGACCAAGGAGATTTTACTTATAGAGATACGGTAGTAAAATATTATGGTGTTTTAACTGTTTTGTTTCAAGATTCATGTAATTCTACAATCCAATGGACTACTAACGGTTGGGATGTCACTACTTTAGACAGCTATTCCCCTCCAACTTCATTTACTGATAGCCCAAATGGTGATTATATGGAGTCAAATCAAAGTAGTATTGTTACCACATCATCAGTAGATTTGTCCAATTCAATATACGCTCACATCGAATTTTATGCAAAATGGGCTTTGGAAACGAATTATGATTATGTACAAATTTCAGTTTCTTCTGATAACGGAATTTCATGGTATCCTTTGGCCTCACATCACACTTCAGTTGGGAGTACTTATCAGGATCAAGGGAATCCGGTGTACCATGGCTTCCAGAATGAATGGGTTCATGAGGTGGTTCCTTTGACCAATTTCCTCGGTGAAACGATCAAAGTAAAATTTGAATTGATCTCAGATGGGGCATTGAATTTTGACGGTTTCTATTTTGATGATATTAAAATAATTAAAATTGAAGGAATTAATATTGGAGTTTCAGACCATACTTCAAATGATAAAGTGTTTTATGTTTATGAAAATCAATCATTAATAGTGAACTTAGAAGGGGATGAATCTTCAAGTTCCATCCGAATATTTGATGTAAAAGGAGCTCTGATCTTTTCAGAGGAACTCATTAAAACAAATAATATCATATCATTAGCATCTTATGCTAATGGAATGTATGTGGTAAAATTATCAGATAATCGAACCTTTAAAATTTTGAAGTATTAGTCTTGGGTTATTTTTTCTAACATTTCCCATAGGAGCTTCGTAGGAAGTCCCATGACATTATAAAAAGATCCCTGGATGTATTCAATTCCGATATATCCTATCCATTCTTGAATTCCGTAAGCTCCGGCTTTATCTAATGGTTTATACTTGGATACATAATATTGAAGTTCTTCGTCTGTAAAAGTTTTAAACTTTACGGTTGAAGTACGACTGGAGGTAAAACTTTTGTGTTTATTCGCAACGGTTAACCCACTGATTACAATATGTTCATGTCCGGATAACAACTGAAGCATTTGTAATGCTTCCCCTTCACTCTTAGGCTTTTCAATTATTTGTTCATTTAATACCACAATAGTATCACAAGCAATAAAGATTGAATTGGAAGGATAATCATCGTACTGAATAGGTGAAAGCTTATGTTTTGAAAGAAATTCCGCTACTTCAAGTGGTGACATCCCTTCAGGATGATCCTCTTTCATGTGGGTTGGAAGGACTTCAAATTCTATATCCATACCCCTCAGCAGCTCACTCCTTCTAGGTGAAATGGAACATAAAAATATTTTATGGTTTTTTAATTTATCGACTAACATCATTTTGTCTAAGTTAATTTGTTAAGATAACGTTATTAGTATCAGGATTATTCTTTTTGTTACTACATAAAAATAAGAAAAGCAGCATTAAAGCTCCATTAAGAATAATTAATTCAAATCCAAATTTGTATCCATGAAATAAATAGGTGGAAAATTTGGAGATAAAAAATACAATAATTGGGGTGATGATCGATACAATTGGAATGATCCATTTGTTTCTAATTGATCTTTTGGAGAATATTCCAAAAGCAAATAACCCTAATATAGGTCCGTACGTATATCCGGCTACCATAAATATGATTCTGATTAAAGAATCATTATGAAACCTGGAAAAAACCAGTATAATCATGAGAAATACAATGGACATTCCAACGTGTGTCCATCTTCTGATTCTGGTTCTTTGTTTTTCAGAAGTGGTCCATCGGTTCATATCAATGATATCATAACAAAAACTGGTAGTAATCGCGGCAAAAGTGCCATCAGCACTAGAATATCCTGCAGATATTAAGCCAATAACGAAAAACGCTGCGGCAGCCAATCCCAAATGATTCAAAGCGATCATCGGGAAGATTTTATCGGTTTGTTTATTGGCAATGATTTGAGTTAGATCTATCCCTTGTTGATTTGCATAAACTAATAGCAATCCACCAAGAATTAAAAATAGGGCATTAACAAATACCAATGTTCCGGAGAAACTGAGCATGTTTTTTTGCGCTTCTTTCAAATTTTTACAGGTTAAATTTTTCTGCATCATATCCTGATCCAAACCGGTCATGGTAATGGTGATAAACATACCCCCCAAAATCTGTTTCCAATAGAAATTCCCAGCTCTCCAGTCAGTATTAAAAATTTTAGTATATCCTTTTTCTTTTATCAAAACCCAAACATCACTAGCACCAATGTTCATATCATGAAAAATCAGATAAATGGATACTACTAGAGCCACTAGCATAAATGTAGTTTGTAACATATCTGCCCATACAACCGTTTTGATACCGGCTTTAAAAGTGTATAGAAAAATGATGAATATCATGAAAAGGGCAGTCCCCCATAAAGGAATACCCCAACTGTCAAAAATGAAAATCTGCATCACAAAAATTACTAGGTACATCCTCAATGCAGAACCGGTCAAACGGGATACAATAAACAAAATACCACCTGTTTTTTGAGCAACGACATCAAAACGCTTCCCTAAATATTGATAAATGGACACCAAATTGAGTCGATAATATAAAGGAAGCAGAATATACGCAATGGCTAAATACCCTAGAACATAGCCAATCACAACACTAAAGTATGTGAACTGCGTATTGGCTACATCTCCAGGAACTGACATAAAAGTTACACCAGATAATGAGGCTCCAATCATTCCGTATGCTACTACAAACCAAGGAGATTTTCTGTTACCGGTGAAATAGGTTTCGTTAGTTGCTTTCCTTGATGTTAACCAGGTAACTAAAAAAAGTATGGCTGTGTACACAGCGAAAAAGATGAAGATAAAATTTTGCATATATTCTGTTTAAAATTCTTAATTATTGATACTACCAATCCTTAGCCTGCTTTAAGTTTCGACCCTTTTCCTGCTGTCTTTGGACTTTTTGTTGTGTATTTTTTTCGTTTTGTTGGAGCGCATCTAATTGTCGCTTATCCTCTTTCGCGCGCTCTTTCTCTTCAGCACTCTTTTGTTTCTGATCTTTGTTTTTATTGTCTTGTTGTTGCTGCTGTTGTTGTTGCTGCTGATCCTTTTTGTTTTGTTGATCTTTATTTTGTTGTTGCTGTTGTTGTTGCTGTTGTTTATTTTGTTGATCCTTATTTTGTTGTTGCTGTTGTTGTTGCTGTTGTTTATTTTGTTGATCCTTATTTTGTTGTTGCTGTTGTTGTTGCTGCATTTTCTTTTTAGCGTATTCCAAATTGTACTTTGTTTCTTTGTCTTTTGGATTGATCTTTAAAGATTTTTTGTAAGCATCAATACTCTCTTTGTATTTTTCTTGTTTCAATAAAGAATTTCCATAATTATGATACGCTTTTGACCTCATTTTTTTATCTGCTTTCTGATTTTCAGAAATAGCTTTGTAAATTTCTGCCGCCTCTGTGTATTTTTCTTGTCGATACAATGTATTGGCCAGATTATATTGGGCATTGATATGGTTTTTAGTAACAGCCATCGCTTTTCTGAAACTAATTTCCGCTTTTTGATACAACTGAGAAGCTTTCTTGAATTTGTCCTGAGCAATACGTTCATTGACTTGTCCCCCTTTTTGGGTTAAATTCATGGCCTCTTCTCTGATTTTTTCTGCTTCGGCATACTCTTTATTCCCCTTTCTCAAAGCGCTGATCTCATCTAATGTTTGTGCTTGTAGGAATGGAACACTGAAAAGTAAAAATAACAATATCACACTTTTTTTCATGACAAACAATTGTTGAAATTGGGAAATCATTTTTTTCCATTTTGGTTTTACTGAAAACAGAAGCGCTTCAATTACCAAAAGGATAATTCCTATTAGCAAAGGGATTTGGAATTTACTATCATATTTTGAAAATTCGATTTCTTTAAGATCACTTTTTTCCATAGCATTGATTTTGTCAGCAATGGCTTCAAACCCCATACTGGTATTAGAGGCATGAACATAAGAACCACCTCCGGCTTGTGCAATATTTTTGAGTATATCTTCATTTAACCTGGAAATAACTGTATTTCCTTCCATATCTTTTTTGTAAGTTGTTGTTCCAATTCGATCACTGGTAGGGATAGGAACCCCTTGTGTTGAGCCAATTCCAATAGTGTGGATGATGATTCCCATATCTTTTACTTTTTTAGCAATATCCATAGCATCCTGAAAATGGTCTTCTCCATCAGAAACAACAACAATCACTTTTGAATTTAATTTGGAAATCTTACTCACATCCGGTTTTCCTTCTTTGTCTTCCGGAATCATGGACACTGCAGCCAAATCAATAGCGGATGCAATGTCGGTCCCTTGTGTATTGATCATCTCTGGTTTTACAAAATTGACAAACATCTTTGCCGCCGCATAATCATTGGTAATGGGAAGTTGTACAAACGATTTACCTGCAAAGATTACCAACCCGATTCGATTTCCTTCTTGTTGATCAATATATTTGGAAATGGCCATTTTGGAAGCCTCTAAACGATTGGGTTGTAAATCCTGACACAACATACTGTTGGAAATATCCATACAGATCATCACATCAACCCCCTTCTTTTTTCCTTTTTGTAAACTACTTCCAATTTGTGGATTGGCCAATGCTAAAATAAAACAACATAATGCACTCATCAAAACACCAAACTTTAAGTGTTGCATTGTGGAGGAGCGCTCCGGCATTAATTTCTGGATCAATGGATGATCTCCGTAGTTTAACCACTTCTTTTTGTCTTTTCTGATGAGTAATAAATACCCCAAAATTAAGATCGGGATAATCAATAATCCGTATAAATAAAATTCATTTTCAAAGCGAAACATAGTACTTGATTTTTAAGGATTTGTTTTGAGTATAAAATGTTTAAAAATGATTCCAATAATAAATAATAAAACACCGAGCAGCACAAATGGGAAAAACGCTTCAGCTTTATTTTCGTAGATTTTTTCGTTTAAAATGGTCTTTTCCATTTTATCAATCTCTTTATAAACCGCTTTTAATTTTTCATTGCTGGT
>DAONEU010000088.1:0-8079 GCA_035403245.1 Bacteroidales bacterium
AATACCGGAAAATGGAAGATTGAGCGAGAACTCACTTCCCTCCTTCAGAATATCTTCAATGAAGATGCTTTTGAAGCGATCAAAGAGCTTCGTTTGCAAAGTCATGAAAAATTTGACAATGCTGCTGTTAAAGTGAATTTATTGAAGAAAAAAGCGCTGAAAGAGCGGGATGATGCTGTTGAAAAATACAGACAATTCATTGAACAACAACAATTTGATGACAAGGTTTTCAACAAATTGATCTCCGATTTAGATGAACTAACGGAAAATTCTCTTGATGAGCAATTGGAAAAAAAATTCAAAAAAGGGGTTCCCTCTGAAATTGAATCTCAACTATATCAACTCCAGAATCTGATCTCCGAAGTAATTAAAACCCACGACCGTTATACTAAAGTTGTTTTTTTTGGGAAAAACATCTCTCAACTGGCTCTTTTAATTGATATTAAAAATGTAATCGATGAAATAAAAGAGCATGACAATCTATTTTATCTCAGTGAAACGAATGGTACCATCTATGATCAGGTAAAAGATGAAGAGACTCCCTATATCTATGAAAAATTAGGCAACAAATACAGCTATTTTTTCTTAGATGAATTTCAGGATACTTCTAAAATGCAATGGGAAAATATCTTACCATTAATTAAAAATAGTTTATCCGGATTTAACGACTTCAAAGAGAAAGGGAAAACCTACATCTTTGGAGATGTAAAGCAAGCAATCTACCGTTTCCGTAATGGGGATTCCTCTTTGTTATACCACTTATCACAATATGAATCTTATAAAAAACTGGTGAATCCGTTTGCGATTAAGGGTACAGATTATCAACAAGAAAATCTGGATAAAAACTACCGGTCCTCTCGTGCAATTGTAGATTTCAACAACCGATTTTACTCCTTTTTGGTACAACAAACAGACTTTTCAGATCTGGAACCTTACTACAAAGATGTGACCCAATCGATAGATGATTCAAAGTCTAACGGATTGGTTTCCATTAGATTTAAGGGTGAAACAGATTCAGACAATTCCACAGAATATCTATTAACCGAAACCTTAAAAACGATACAGGAGATTACTGAAGAGGGGATCCCTTATGGTGATATTGCTGTTTTAGTGAGTGCCAATAGCCTCGGTTCTGCGATGGGGGAATGGTTGTCACAAAACAATATTCCGGTGATCTCATCCGATTCGCTATTGTTATCTTCGTCACAAGAGGTGATGGTGATCATTTCTACCCTATACTACCTCATCAATCCCAAGAACAAGATTGCAAGGATGATCATGGGCCATTATTTAATTCGCTCTCATCCCGAAATGCAGGGAGAACTATTTCAAAGTCTCGAAAATGATGTTCAGTTTCATCAGTTTTTAGAACAATTTGATGTCCATTTTTCAAATAAAGAACTCATGGATACCCCTTTGTTTACACTTATGAATAAGATCATTTCCCTTTTCAACATCACCGAAAAGGATCCATTTGTAATTATGTTATTGGACAAAACGGATGAGTTTCTAAAAAAATCGATTGGTAGCATTCCATTATTTTTAGATTGGTGGGATCAAAATAAAGAAAAGCTCACTTTAACTTCCCCCTCAAAGATTAATGCAGTAACAATAACAACCATTCATAAAGCTAAAGGATTAGCATATCCTATTGTGATATTGCCATTTACACAATACAGTTATGCCAAAACCAAAAATTATTACTGGATCAAAGACAAAGAGCATATAACAGGATTACCCTACAGTTGGGTCAATCTCAAAAAAGGGGAAGTGCCACACGATTACAATGAGTTGAACGAAGAGGAGCGCCATTTCTCAACTTTAGATCAGATCAATAAACTTTATGTTGCCCACACCCGACCCAAAGAGAGGTTGTACCTTATCACGCAAGGTAAGAAAAAGGGGAACTACTCTAAGTTATTGGATGGCTTCATCAATCAAAGAATCAATCAGGAGCAAAAGGATGCGATTCGCTATATTTATGATGGAGAACGGTTTTATACTGAATTAGATTATAAATCTGAAGAAAAGGGGATCTCAATGAATTCAAAAACAAAGAACTCCAATTTAGAGATTTCAAAAATCTATGTTTCCGATTTTAAATTTGATCCGCAATACTTAGCTTTTGATGCACACAAAGCATGGAATGAGGAGCAAGAGAGAGGTATTTATGTGCATCAATTTTTATCTGATTTAAAGAGATTTCCGGAGAGTCAGGAAGATATCCGACAACTACTTGAGGTAACGCCTGAGAAATATCACGATTATATTCAGCAATTATTTAATAAGTTAATTCAGGATATTGACTACGCCCCCTACTTTCACAACCATTTGAATGTATTAAACGAAACAAGCATTATTTCTACAGATGGGACCATTATTCGACCTGACCGTGTCGTTTTTATGGAGGATCATGTCATGGTCATTGACTACAAAACCGGGGCTCCTTCTGAAAAACATCAGGAGCAGATTGATCAATACTGTATAAAACTTCAGGAGATGGGGTACTCGAATGTGATGGGGAAACTGCTGTATTTGTAATGATAAATGAAAAATAGATTGGAGGGTGTAGATGGATAACCTTTTAAATTTTAAAATCATGAAAAAAGTTTTCAATCAAATTGGGTTAACTTATCTGTTGTTTTATAGTCCAAATATTCGTACATAGATTATTTTAGATTAGTATTCGACAGTATGGTAAACAAAAAAAATATTCATTCATAAACATTATCCCATGAAAAAATTATCGATTTTCCTGTTTGTTTTATTGGTATCTCCAATAATTATGATGGCACAAGTTGAAAAAGTGCTCCCTTCCACCATCAAGAAGGTGACTATTTATCCTGTAGGGGCTCAGATTCAAAATGAGGTAAACTTCCCTGTTCAAAAAGGACAGATGAAATTAAAACTAACAGGGCTCACCAGTTCGATCAATGAAGAGAGCATCCGGATTGTCAGTGATGGAAGTTTTACTATTTTGAATGTTCAATATCAGACTGACTACATCAATGAATTGGATAAAGATGCTGAAACCAAAAAAGTGATGGATAAAATCGACGATTTGAGAAGTAAAATTGAAGAGGAGGAAGTATGGTTAAAGATCATCAAGGAGAAGATCGATTTTCTTACTGTAAATAAACAAATCAATGGAAAAAACGAAGCAGTGAATCCGGAGACCTTCAAAACAATGAATCAAATTTATGGATCTAACTACGAAACATTAGCTTTAGATGCTTTAAAAAGACAACGGTTGGTTCAAACTTACAGAGATGAGATGACAAAATTAACTGCACAACTGCAAAGTATATCGAATCAAACCGGAACCCCATCCGGAACTATTACAGTAGTGATTGATGGGAAGCAAGCAAAAACAGCGAAACTGGTTTTTAGTTATTACACCTGGAGTGCATCCTGGAATCCCTCTTATGATATCCGTTTTACAGGATTTAATAAACCATTAGAGGTAACCTATTTTGCCAATATTCAACAATATACCGGTATTGAATGGAAAGATGTTGAAATTGTATTATCCACTGCCAAAACACAGGTTTCAGCTCAAATTCCCTTCTTAAATCCTTACTATTTAAGTTATATGCAAATCCTTAGAACAGTAAATAATAATGTTAGTGTTTCATATGATGCTAATTATTTATCTGAAGAAACAACAAAGGCTCCAGTTGCTAAGGGTGCAGGATATTTTTCACCACAACAAACCGATGTCTCTTCATCTGCACAAACGGTAAAAGAGTACATTGTTCAAAATCCACAAACAATCCCTTCATCTGCTTCATTTACTGCTGTAACTTATGGAGAGGGAACATTGAATGCCGTGTATGATTACCAAACGATTCCTAAACTTTCAGAAAATGTATATTTGATTGCACGGATTTTAGATTGGGGAAAATCGGACTTAAACAGTGGAATTGCGAAGCTTTATTTAGAGAATAGTTATGTTGGTAAATCCAATATCAACACCCAATCCTTCAATGATACTTTAGATATTTCATTTGGTGTAGATAATAATGTAACGATTAAAAGGGAAAGAATCACCACTTACTCTGAAAAAACTTTTGCAGGTTCCAATATCAAAGAGACTGTTGGATATAAAATTACTGTTAGAAATAACAAATCTTATCCGGTGACTACCTCTGTTTACGATCAAATTCCAATCTCAACAGATGAAAAAATTGTGGTGGATGTTCTAGAGTTAACTGAGGGTTCTCTAAACAAAGAAAACGGTAAAGTGGAATGGAAATTAAGTTTGCAACCCAACGAAACCAAAACAATAACAATCAAATATTCAGTAAAATATCCAAAGGATAAAGATGTTATTGTCCAATAGTGAAAAAGTTTCATCTTATAGAATTTTAAGTTCCCAAGATTCAAATTTTACATTGGCTTGGGAGCTTTATTGCTCATCATTTCCTGATGAAGAGAGAAGATCTTTAGAAAACTTCTATAATATACTTGGAAATCAATCATTTCACGCTGAAATCATTTTTGAAGATGACCAATTTGTCGGGCTCTTTTTTTGGTGGAATTTTGATAAATTCAGATACATTGAACATTTCGCCATATGTCCAGAAAAAAGGGGGCAAGGGTTAGGGAGTTTGATCATAAACCATTTTACTATACAATCATCTCTTCCAGTGCTTTTAGAAGTTGAACCGGGAGAGACTGATTTAGCGAAAAGGCGGATTCAATTTTATGAATCCAACCACTTTCATCTTCATTTATTCCATTACATTCAACCTCCCTATGGTTCGGACTCCAAAGCGATTCCATTACAGATCATGAGTTACCCAAAACCTTTACCTATAGACACTTTTAATGCATTTGTAAAAACCATTCACCAAAAAGTCTATCAATATTTTCAAAATTAGCACATTAGCATATTGGCACATTAGCACATTATTTTGTATCTTTGCAGATTCATTTAATAAAAATAAAATAACGATGGAAAAAATGACATTAAAAGAAGAAGTTATTGACATTATAGATCAACTTCGCCCATTTCTACAACAAGACGGTGGTGATATTCAATTCTTAGAACTTACTGAAGATAACGTAGTTAAAGTAAAACTTCAAGGGGCATGTGGTTCTTGTCCTCATGCTAAAATTACTCTTAAAAACGGTGTGGAATCAACAATCAAAAAATATATTCCTGAGATTCACAGTGTTGTTGACGAAAGTTTAGGTTTTTAATTTTTAAAAAATATTATGGGATTAAAGTGCGGTATTATTGGATTAACCAATACTGGAAAAACTACATTATTTAACTGTATATCAAATACTAAGGCGGCTATTACTGACTTTGCATATAGTACTAACAAATCCAATATTGGTGTTTGTAATGTTCCTGATCCTAGATTGGAGCATATCAATACCTTTATCAAAGCTGAACGATTGATCTATGCGACTATGGATATAGTTGATATTCCCGGGTTAGCAAAAGGGGCAAATCATGGAGAAGGGATTGGCAATGGATTTTTGGGGGATGTAAGACTCTGTGATGCATTGATCCATGTTCTTCGTTGTTTTGAAAATCCAAATCTACCACATGTGGAGGGTTCAATTGATCCTGTAAGGGATATTGAGATCATCGATTTTGAATTGCAAGTAAAAGATTTAGAGCAGATAGAACGTAAAATGCTCAAAGTGGAGAAAGCCATGAAAGTGGGGGAACGCACTGCAAAAAGAGATTATGAAGTATTGCACAAATGCAAAACACATATCGAAAACTTTGAAAACATCAGAACGTTAGAACTTACAGAAGAGGAACATGAAGTGATTGCTGATTTGTTGTTGCTTACTGAAAAACCTCAACTATATGTTTGTAATGTTAATGATGAAGATGCTGTAAACGGCAATAAATATTCCGCACAAGTAGCTGAATATTTGAAAGATAAAAACGGAGAGATGTTGATCATTGCCGGTAAGATTGAGTCTGAAATCGCGGAATTGGAAGATGAGGAGGAACGTATGGTATTCTTAGAGGATGTTGGCCTTCATGAAGCGGGTGTTCGTAAGGTGATCCGTTCAGCTTATAAACTTTTGAATCTGATCTCCTTCTTCACCGTTGGTGGTAAAGAGAACAGAGCCTGGACTATCACAAGAGGGATGTTAGCGCCTCAAGCTGCCGGAGCGATCCATAGTGATCTGGAACGTGGTTTTATCAGAGCTGAAGTGATTAAATATGATGATTTAGTATCTCTAGGTTCAGAATTAAAATGCAAGGAAGCCGGAAAACTTTCGGTTGAAGGCAAAACTTACGAAGTAAAAGATGGAGATATTCTCCATATTCGTTTTAACGTATAATCAATAAAAACCATGAAACGTTTTTTATTAGTGCTTGCACTATTCAGTTTGGGTATTGTAGTGATTGGTCAGACAGCGAATTGTTATCGTGTTTATCTGAATAACAAGAACAATTCTCCTTACAGTATCAACAATCCTGAGGCATTTTTATCTCCACGGGCTATTGAGAAAAGAGCACGATACAATATTCCTATTACGACTCAGGATTTACCTGTGAATCAATCTTATATCAATCAGATTAAAGCCTATGATTCCAACATTCAGGTTCTTTCCACCTCAAAATGGTTGAATACTGTGGTGATCTATTGTCCAAACGTGGCTCACATCCCGGGTATTCAAAACTTAGGATGTGTTCAGTATGTTGTTCCGGTTGCCAACTTCACACAACCCGCTATGTTTGTGCCTGAAAATAGCACTGGCGTAGACAAATTTGCCCAAACTTCTACCAGAAATTATAGTTATGGAAACAGTATAGATCAAATCAAGGTTCATCATGGAGATTCTCTTCATAATCGTGGATTTAGAGGTGAAGGGATGCTTATCTGCATTTTAGATGCCGGGTGGGAAGGATTTGACACCATTTCCTATTTCCAAAATCTTTACAATAATGGTCAGATTTGGGGTACCCGCGATCTTATTCCCGGTGTAAACAATGTTTATACCGGTCATAGTCATGGCACTTCTGTAACTTCGATCATAGCTTCCAATATTCCTGATACCTTAATTGGTACTGCACCGATGGCGAATTATTTCTTTATTCGTTCTGAAAATCCATGGAGTGAGCAATTAATTGAAGAGGATTTCTGGGTTGCCGGAGCTGAATTAGCTGATAGTCTAGGAGCTGACGTAATCAACTCCTCATTAGGATACACTGTTTTTGCAGATTTTCCTGAAGGAGATATGACCCCTCAACAAAATGACGGAATAACCGGAGTCTCTTCACAAGCAGCCACTATTGCAGGTCAGAAGGGAATAGTTGTGGTTATCAGTGCCGGAAATGAAAGAGAATCCACTTGGGGTTATATTGGTCGCCCAGCAGATGCATTTGATATTATTTCTGTAGCAGCCATGAACAAAGATAGTTTGATTGCACCATTTTCCAGTTATGGTCCCAGTGCAGATGGACGGGTAAAACCTGACATCACGTCTGTGGGTTGGGATACCTGGGTTTCAACATCCTATGGTTCTATTGTTCAAGGGAGTGGAACTAGCTTCTCCGGGCCGGTAATTGCCGGATTATCTGCCTGTTTATGGCAATCACTTCCTCACTTAAACTCTATTGAATTGATGCAAGTGATTCGGGAACATGGACATAAATACAATAATCCTGATAATGATTTTGGGTATGGAATTCCTGATTTTTTCCAGGCTTTTTTGGACAATAGCACTGCAATTCCTACTTTTGACAATGAACAAAATATCTCTTTGTATCCTAATCCGGCCAATAATGAGATTACAGTAAAATCTTCCAACGGAACAATCCAAACCATTCAGATTTTTGATGTAACAGGAAAAATGATCACTACATTGAATCCCAATGCAGATCAGACATCCATTAACATCAACGAATTGAATTCCGGAATCTATTTTGCTCAATTTACAACTCAACAAAGCAGATCAACGATAAAATTCATCAAAAGATAATGAAAAGTTTCTGGCTTTTTGTATTCTCTATTTTAACGATCACAAGCTTAGCCTCACCTCCACCACATGAAGGATTGTGGTTACCCCTTTTTATTAAAGATTTTAATTACAACGAAA
>DAONEU010000089.1:0-5728 GCA_035403245.1 Bacteroidales bacterium
TTAGATCAATTTGCACATGCATCGATTGTTGATGGGGCTATTTTATCAAGAGCTGAAATCGTTTATTTTAAACATAATAACAGTATTGATTTAGAAAAGAAAATTTCGAAAATTAAAGGTCGCAAACTTATTGTTGTTGAAGGCGTTTATTCCATGGATGGAGATATGTGTCCTTTAGATTCAATTGTTGCAGTTGCTAAAAAATATGATTCAAAAATTTTATTAGATGAAGCGCATTCTGCATTCATTTTTGGTGAAAACGGAAGGGGAATTGCTGAACTATATGGCTTAGAGGATGAAATCGATTTTCACATGGGAACATTTTCAAAATCTTTAGGTGGAATTGGAGGATATATTTGCGGATCACAAGATATTATCAATTATGTTAATGTTTATGGTCGTTCCCGGTTTTTCTCTTGTAATATTCCTCCTACAATTTTTGCCGGTTTATCCAGAGGCCTTAAAATTGCAATTGATGAACCTCAACTAAGACAAAAAATTCAAAATAATTCTGCTTTAATGAAAGAAAAATTGAACCAATATGGTATCGATAAACTTACTTCTCAATCGCAAATTATTCCGGTTATCATAGGAAATGAAGAAAAAACATTCAAAATTGCAAAGCAATTATTAAATGAAGGAATTTTTGTTCTACCTGTTGTTTACCCTGCTGTTACCAAGAATAGAGCTCGATTAAGAATTTCTATCTCTGCAACGTTGAATGAATCTCAAATTGATTTTGCAGCTCAAAAAATAGCTTCAGTTATAAACAATTTTAAATAGTAAAAATTGAAAAAAATTGCTTTAATTACCGGCGGATCTTCCGGTTTGGGATATGCATTTGCAGAAATTTTAGGAAAAGAGAATTATAAAATTTTAATTTTAGCTCGTAATCAAGAAAAAATTGAAAATGCTATCCAGAAATTGAAAGATCAAAATATAGAAGCAGAAGGTTTTGTATGTGATATTTCCGATTCTTCTCAATTGGAACAAATATCTGAAACGATCAAATTAAAATATTCTAAAATTGATTTTTTAATATTAAATGCAGGTGTTGTTACTCCAAAACTACTTTCAGAATATACTGATATTCAGGAAATAAAAAAAGATATGGATATAGATTTGATGGGACACATTTATTCTACCTATTATTTCTCTCCACTATTAGTTTCCGGATCAAAAGTACTTATGATCTCATCCGGATTTGGATTAGTCGGTTCTGCCGGTTATTCTATCTATTGTGCTGCAAAAGCCGGTGTGGTCAATTTTGCAGAATCAATCAGGCGAGAACTCCTTCATAAAAATATTCCCGTTTATGTAGCTTGTCCGGGCGATATGGATACTCCTCAATTTGAATATGAGATCACCCATCAGGCAGATTGGATGAAACAATCTTCACCCAGAAAAGTGATGCCTGTTAAAAAAGCCGCAGGAAAAATTTTGAATCAATGTAAAGGGAAACATAAATTCTTAATCTTAACCGGATCCGATGTAAAATTATTGAATCTAGTTACCAAAATACTTCCTAAAAAACTCAGAGATTGGCTCGTTGATTTTATGTTACCACGCCCAAAATAAATTTTGAATTAATCCACCTTTATAATTCAAAATTTAGTTGTATATTGCAACTGTTTTAATATACAACTTTAAAAAATGAATACTATTGATAATAAGTCTGTTAAGCATTTTAGAGAACTCTTGAGACGCTTCGAAAGAGAACTTTTTATGCAAAAAAATGATTGTTGTTGCAATGGAATAACCCTTGCACAATGTCATACACTTCTTGAAATTGATTCAAAAGAGAAAGAATCACTCACCGAATTATCGAAAACTTTAGGCCTTGACAAAAGTACTGTTTGTCGAACCGTTGATGGTTTGGTTCATATTGGACTTTTAGATCGTACCATTCCGACTGAGAACAGGAGGATGTCTACCATTCAGCTTACAGAACTTGGAAAAACCGTTTGCAATTCGATAAATACAGAAAATGATCAATATTTTGGTGAGCTTTTACAAATACTCTCTGAATCTGAACAGGCAAATTTTGTAACCATATTAAATAAAATAGTTCTTCAAATGAAGGAATTAAGAACACAGGAAGAAAAATCTTGTTGTAAATAGAATATGATAAAAAGAACTAAACAATCCTATTTAAACTTAAAAGAACTGGTTATACTGGCGTTACCTGTAATCGCAACCTCCTTTCTTTCGATTGCATATAACATCATCAATGTTATTTTTGTAGGGAAATTAGGTAGTGATGCCGTTGCTGCTGTTGGATCAGCAGGATTTTTCATGCATTTAAGCTGGGGTGTTTCGACTTTGTTTACCGTTGGAGCCGGAATAAAAGTATCGCATGCCTTGGGAAATAAAAATTCAAAATTATCAAAAAGTTATGTTCGTACCGGTATTCAGGCGATTATAATCGTTTCCCTGATCTATTATGCATTTATTGCCATTTTTAGAAATAGCTTGATCGGAATTGTCGGAATTAATAATCTAACGATTGAACATGAAGCTTCAAAATATCTTCTTTTGATAGCCCTAAGCATTCCATTCACTTTTCAAAATCTTTTTTTCACAAGTGTTCTGATTGGAACAGGAGATAGTAAAACTCCCTTCCGAGTTAATGCCATTGCATTTGCTTTAAACATGATCCTGGATCCTTTATTAATTTTTGGAGCAGGCTGGGGCATTTATGGTACCGCAGTTGCCACATTTATAGCTCAAGGAGTCGCATCGGTATTGTTTTATATAAAAATCAATAAAGTTGAATCATTAAGACCCATTGGTGTACCTTTTCAAAAGCAAATCCTAAAGCAAATCATGTCACTTGGCATTAGTCCCACTATTCAAAGGATCTCTTTTACCATTATTGCGATCGGGATGGCTCGAATCATTAGTCAATGGGGCGCTTCAGCCATTGCCGTTCAAAAAGTGGGGATACAGATTGAAGCGATCACTTTTATGACTGCCGGGGGTTTTATGACAGCTCTCGCAGCGCTTTCCGGAAAAGCATTTGGAGCCAAAAATTATGAAGCCCAATGGAACGTTTTTAAATCGGGGATCATTCTTGCCTTTATGATCGGTATTCTCACCTCATCCATTTTGATTCTCTTTCCGGAATCTTTGTTTTCATTATTTTTAAGTGAAAAAGAGAGTATTGAAATGGGGCGCGACTACCTCATCATTTTAGGATATTCTCAACTGTTTATGTGTCTGGAGCTGATGGCAACCGGTGCATTTTTTGGATGGGGTCGTACTAATATTCCAGCTATTACAGGTATTTCACTCACTCTTCTGAGAATACCAATGGCTTTACTCTTTATCCATTTTTGGAGTAATTCTCTCTCTTCCGTTTGGTGGAGTATCAGCATCAGTAGTATGGCCAAAGGGTCCATCCTGGTGTTATTATTTGTCATTATGTTTAAATCTTTTAAAAAAGTTAATTCTGTCTCTATATGAAAAATGAAGGTAATATTTGGTTAGAGGGTTTGTTTGGTATTGAAAAAGAAAATATTCGTGTTGATCTATCAGGAAACCTATCTCAGATTCCTCACCCTGAAGTGTTTGGAAATAAGTTAAAGCATCCTTTTATCACTACTGACTTTTCAGAAAGTCAGATTGAAATGAGGACTCCCCCATTACCGGACATCAAAAAAACGGTTGGATTTTTGGAAACAATTCATGATATTGTCAGCTTAGAACTTGAAAATGAATATCTTTGGCCTCAAAGCATCCCTCCGGTTTTGCCGGATGATGAAAAGATTCCAATTGCTAAGTATGATGAAGAAGGAATTGAAGCTCAACAATATCGGGAACTTTTAGCGCAAAAATATGGTCCGAAAAATCAACTTTTTTCAGGCATCCATTTCAATATCTCATTGGGAGATAAGTTGTTGAAATCCCTTTACAATCAAAGTAATCCAAACATCTCTTTTGAAGAGTTTAAAGATGAAGTATACTTAAAAATAACGCGTCAAATGTTACGATTGAGATGGATGTATGTTTTACTTTTTGGGAATAGTCCGGTTGTTGACTCCTCCTTTGAATTGAAATGCAAGCAAAATCCAAACAGAATTGACAAAAATGTAATTGGGCTCTCAATCAGAAACAGTTGCTACGGATATCATAATTTGGGAGAACTTTACCCCGATTACAGTTCCGTTCAAAACTTTAAACATAGTGTTGAAAATATGATTAAAGAGGGATTGTTAAATTCATCCAAAGAATTGTATGCTCAGGTTAGGCCGAAGTTTACAACTGACATTAATCATATTTCATATTTGGAAATTAGGTTTATAGATATTGATCCATTGACTAAAGCAGGTATCACTGAAGATGCCTTATATTTCTTACATGCTTTGGCATTATACGGACTTTTATCCGAAGAGCCGGATTCTTTTGATGCAAAGTCTCAGGAAATAGCCAATAATTATCTAGGGTATGTAGCACTTCATGGATTACATCTGAACCCATTTGTTTATGAGAAAACCGGAAAATATATAGACTTTTGGCAAGAAATGAGAAATCATCTTCAGGGAATTTCTGATTTGTTCCAGACTTACGCTATAGGCAAACAGGAATATTTGAATGCCCTTGAGAAAGTGAAATCGTTAGTTGAAAACCCTGACTCACGGAGTGTCTATGGTGTTCTGGATGGAATTTTGAAAAGTGGTTATGTCCCTTTCCATTTGAATCAAGCCCATCATTTTCTCTTAAAAAGTCAAGAAAAAAACTATCATTTTATAGGATTGGAAGATATGGAATTATCAACCCAACTCCTTTTAAGAGAAGCAGTAAAGCGTGGCGTTTCTTTTGACATCCTGGATCAAAAAGAGAATTTTGTTCGCTTTCATCAGAATGGTAATTCCCAATATGTGAAACAAGCCACTAAGACCTCATTGGATCATTATGCGAGTATCCTTGCGATGGAAAATAAGCTGATCACTAAAAAAATATTGGATGAGGCAGGACTAAAAACGCCTAAAGGTTTAGAGTATTCAAATGCTGAAACGGCTAAATCAGATTTCCATTATTTTAAGGAAAAACCGATTGTGATCAAACCCAATCAAACCAATTTTGGGATAGGAATCACCATCATCAAAAACAATACGGATCTTTCTGTTTACGAAAGAGCGATAGATATTGCATTTGAACATGACTCAACCGTACTCATTGAGGAGTTTATTGAGGGCAAAGAGTTTCGATTTTTTGTTTTAAACCAGGAAGTTGTCGGAATTTTGCATCGTGTCCCTGCAAATGTTATCGGGGATGGGGTCTCCACTATTCGGGAATTGGTTCAGTTAAAAAATCAAGATCCTCTTAGAGGAAAAGGATATCGAACTCCATTGGAAAAAATTCAGTTAGGGGAAGCCGAAGCCATTTTTTTAAAAGCGCAACAAAAAAATTTCGAGTATGTTCCAAAATCAGGTGAAACAGTTTTTTTGAGAGAAAACTCCAATATCAGTACCGGTGGTGATAGTATAGATTACACCGATGATATCCCGGATTCCTATAAACAAATTGCCATACAAGCTGCAAATGCTTTACAAGTAAAAATCACCGGATTGGATATGATGATTAAAGATATAACTGCACAGCCCACACCTGAAAACTATGCCATCATAGAACTCAATTTTAACCCTGCCATTCACATCCATTGCCACCCATACAAAGGTAAAAACCGAAAAATCTACGAAAAACTCCTCACCGCTCTGGGATATTA
>DAONEU010000089.1:5828-8048 GCA_035403245.1 Bacteroidales bacterium
TTTTTGTATATTTGTCCCTTGATTTAAAAAATCTTGTTCAATGGGAAAAAACAAATATCATCAGAATAAACCTGTACAAAAGGAACCTATAGCGAAAAAATCGCAACTAATTCAAAAAGAGAGTACAACAAAAAAGAATCAATGGATTTTTGGCGCCATAGCATTTCTTTTTGCGTTTTTACTTTACTCTAATACATTCCAACACGGTTGGGTATTAGATGATTTTGGTGTTTTTAAAGATAATATTTTTGTAACTCAAGGGGTAGATGGCTACTCAGATATCCTAACCCACTCCTATAGACATGGTGCCGGCAACTTCACGGATGACTTATACAGACCCGTTTCTCAGTTGATGTTTGCTACTGAATGGGAACTTTCTCCCGATAATCCGGGACTTTCGCATGCCATAAATGTCCTATTTTATGCTCTTAATGCCCTTTTATTATTTGTCATACTCCGGAAATTGTTTCAAAAAAGCAATCACTGGATTCCATTCCTGATCACCCTCCTCTATGTTGCCCATCCCATTCATACCGAAGTGGTGGCGAATATTAAAAGTCGGGATGAAATAGTTTCTTTTTTCTTCGTTTTAACAACACTCTTGGTTTTATTAAAATCAATTGAAACTCAAAATAGCGGAAAAAAGGGATTGCTTTGGATCCTCTCCTTTTTCCTTTTCACAATCGGGATGTTTACCAAAGAGAGTGGCGTAACCATGCTGGCTGCATTCCCCCTAATTTTCTTCTTCTTCACAAAAGCTAACTGGAAAGATTATGTGGGTTCTCTAGTGGTTCTTGGATTAGGAGTTGGAATCTATTTTGCCACTAAAAGTTCCGTTTTAGACGCCGGATTACACAAAGGTGATTTTATGGTTTCTATAGTTGATAACTACTTTTTTGACGCCGATTTATTCACCGGTTGGGCTACAGCGATCATGTTGCTGGGAAAATATTTGATTTTATTGGTATTCCCTCACCCTTTAGCCTGTGATTATTCGTACAGCCAATTACCATTGGTAACCTTTGGCAACATCTGGGCCATACTTGCTTTGCTCGTTTATCTAGCACTTTTTATTTATGCTGTTTTAAATTTTAAAAAGAAAGATCCAATCGCTTTTGGAATCCTCTTTTTTATCATCACAATGAGCATTACAAGCAATCTGGTGGTCCGTTTCGGGTCCTCATTTGGAGAAAGATTCCTTTTTATCCCCTCTTTAGGATTTTGTGTCGCCATTGTATTTCTTATTTTTAAATTTTTTAAAATAAAAGAGAATCCAAAAGAAAAGATTTCCAAACAAAACCATTTCGTTTTGATTACCCTATTTTCGGTCGTTTTGATCCTTTTTTCTGTGAAAACCATCTCCAGAAGTGCCGACTGGAAAGATCAGTTAACCCTCTTCAGCACCGATACTCAGACATGTCCGAACAGTGCCCACATGAGGTTGTATCATGCTTTAGCCATCCGGGATGAAGCCAAGAGTTATGATGATCAAAATAAAACAGAAAAGAACTTTGTTAAATTTCAAAAAAACAACGAATTATACATCCAAGGAAATCTAAAAGCTATTGAAGAACTCAAAAAAGCAGTAAACATCTATCCAAAATATGCATCTGCTTATGAGCAACTTGGACTTTTATACGAACGTACCGGTAAAAAAACCAACAACAAAAATATGATTGATTCAGCAGAATCCTATTATTTGTTAAGTTTAAAATATGTTCCAACAACAGCATCAGTAAATAATAACGTCGCAAAGATATACTTTGAAAGAGGTGAACTTCAAAAAGCGAAGCAATACTATTTGAAATCAGTGCGATATGATCCACTTTTTGCGGATGGATATTTCAATTTAGGAAGCACTTATGGGATGTTAAGTCAATTTGATTCCAGTTTATATTACTTTCAAAAATCGGTAGAGATTGACCCCAATCGTGCCGCTGCCTATTATTATATGGGTTTAACCTATACAAAATTAAACAAGATGGAGTTGGGATATCAGATGTTTGACAAAGCGATCCAGATTGATCCAAAGGATATTGTTGCCTACAACATCAAAGCGGAAACACTGATGGGGCAAAAAAGATATGCTGAAGCTTTGGAAGTGTTAAATAAAGGGGAAAAGATCAGTTCTTTGAATGCAGATCTTTTCATTTTACGTGGACAGATCCAGGTTGTTTTAAAGAATTACGACCAGGCACATCAGGATTTTTCAAGGGCCAT
>DAONEU010000090.1:0-7953 GCA_035403245.1 Bacteroidales bacterium
AATTTCAGCAAAGCTTTTTAGGAACAAAAACAATAGATAAAACAAAGATTAAGCAGATAGACCTTAAAGACTATGCGAAGTATGTTTTAAGAGGGGGAACTACCATTGAAAAACGGGAATTCCTCAGCTGTATAAAAAATAGGTTAATTTTAAAGAATAAAATTGTAAGCTTAGAAAAAGAGTAATATATCGCATTTTTTATTGATTTTTTTAAATAGACAATGATTATTACTCATTTGAAAAAAATCGGAAATGGGGGTAGAATTAACAAGTAAATAGAAATATGAAACTAACTGATAATGAAAAAAGAGACGTTATAAAGTATTTAGAAGCTAGTAAGCCATTGCCGGATAAATATCGTTTTTTGCTTTTTGCTGACAAGCAAGAGGTTGAGCTTGTCTGGAATGGTAAGACAAGCGAAACTACGAATGTCGTTTTACCTTTTCAAATTATTGAACAAGTTGATGAGCCAAGAAGTGAAAAAGAAATTAGATTACAAACTTCTTTGTTTGATTTGGATGTTCGTGGTCGTCAGCTTAAAGGATGGACGAATAAGCTTATCTGGGGTGATAATAAATTGATTCTTTCCAGTTTGAAAAATGGTCCACTTCGGCAAGAAATCCAAGAGCAGGGTGGTATTAAATTGATTTATATTGATCCGCCGTTTGATGTTGGTGCGGATTTTTCAATGAACATTGAAGTTGGGGAAGAAGAATTTACAAAAAAGCCGGGAGTGCTGGAAGAATTGGCGTACCGTGACACTTGGGGTAAGGGTGCGGATAGTTTTATCGCAATGATTTATGAACGGCTTTCGTTAATGCGTGATTTACTCGCTGAAGATGGAAGTATTTATGTGCATTGTGATTATCGAGTTAGTGGATATTTGCGATTAGTATTGGACGAACTTTTTGGAAAGGAACTGATAAAAAATGAGGTTGTTTGGTATTACCAAAATGGTGGCGGAAGAAGCACGACTTGGTTTAATAGAAAGCACGATATAATATTTTGGTATACGAAATCAAAAAATTATGTATATAACGGTAAAGCCGCTGGAGAAAAACGAAACACAGATGAAGGTTCTTTTGGTGGTTATTTCAAAACTGACGAAAATGGTCGGCGCTATCAAGAAGTGAGGGCAAGTGGAAAAATATATAAATATTATGTCGATGAATTAAAAAATGCCGATGATGTTTGGGATATACCGATAATCTCGCAACGAGATTTAACGGAACGGATAGGATATCCCACACAAAAACCAGAGGTGTTACTTGAGCGAATAGTTAAAGCGTCATCGAATGAGGGCGACATTGTCGCGGACTTTTTTGTCGGCTCCGGTACAACATTGGCAGTAGCAGAAAAACTTGGACGAAAATGGATTGGTTCTGATCTCGGTAAGTTCTCAATTCATACTACTCGTAAGCGTATGATTGGCGTTCAACGCGAATTGGCAAAAGCAGGAAAAGATTTTCGCGCATTTGAGATTCTTAACCTTGGCAAATACGAACGCCAGCTTTTTATTGGTATCAATCCAAACCTGCGTGAAGAAGACAAGCAAAAGCAAATCGTCCAAAAAGAAAAAGATTTTATCGCGCTGATTCTTTCGGCGTACAAGGCCGAATCTTTTGATGGCTTTAAGACATTTCACGGAAAGAAAAATTCCCGATTGGTTACTATCGGACCAATCAATTTACCAGTTTCGCGGTTGTTTGTTGACGCAGTGATAACAGAAGCTGTGGAAAAGCAGATTACTAAAGTTGATGTTTTGGCGTTTGAGTTTGAGATGGGCTTATTTCCTAAAATTCAGGAGGAAGCCAAAGACAAAGGCGTTGATCTTACGCTTAAATATATTCCGCGTGATGTGTTTGATAAGCGTGCGATTGAGAAGAATCAGGTGGTCTTTTATGATGTGAGTTACATTGAAGCAAAACCAATTGTGAAAAAAGGAATGGTCTCGGTTGAGTTGACTGATTTCTCAGTGTTTTATAATCAGGATTCAATTAAAGAAGTTGAGGAAAATATAAAAGCTGGTGGCAAGAAACTTGTGGTTGAAAATGGTCAAATCATTAAAATCTCCAAAGATAAAAATGGAATTGTTGAACGGGAGATATTGACGAAAAAATGGACGGACTGGATTGATTATTGGGCGGTTGATTTTAACTTTGAAAGCAAAAAAGAAATCATCCGTGTTAAAAATGAAAAGACCGGCGAAATTGAAGAGGTGTGGACTGGTGATTATGTTTTTGAAAACGAATGGCAGGATTTTCGCACTAAAAAGAAGCGTGAACTTGTTTTAGAAACTCCGTCGGTTGAAGTCGGTAAAGGCAAGCGTAAAATTGCCGTTAAGGTCGTAGATATTTTCGGCAACGATACGATGAAAATTATTGAGGTGACGATATGAAACAACCAATATCAGCATATCAACATATAGTAGATAGTTTACAAAGTGGCGGGGAAAAAGGGTTAACACAACTTACGCAGGAGCAAGTAGAGTGTTACTTCGTTGATTATAAAGAAGTTGTTGAAGATTTTTCAGATAAGACTTCTTTGGGTCAATATTGGGACATTTTAGCTAAGGCAATTTCTGGTTTTGGTAATGCGTTGGGTGGGGTTTTAATTTTTGGTGTGAAAGATAATGATAAGTCGCTTTCTCCCTTTTTGGGTTATAAAAATTTTGAAGCTTTAATAAATGAATTTATTTCTCGCTCAACTAATCCCAAGCATGAAGACGTTAAAACATTCTCGTTTGGTTCAACGACTGTGAGTAATAAGGGTTATGTAATCGTAGAAATAGCTCAATCACAAAATAGACCATTACAAGTAATTTCTAATAAATTTAATCATCGGTATTTTTATCGGTCAGGAGAATCACACAATGATATTCCGCATGATGTTCTTGCTGGTATGTTAGGATATAAAATTCCTCCAAAATTAGGTTATCAATTGACGGGAAGCGATATTAGCCCAAGTGAAAGTTTTGAGTTTGAGATAATTTTAAGAAATACTGGCTCAACGATAGCGAAAGATGTTTGGTTTAATATTGATATCGGTATCCCCGGGGTAAATGTTTTGGAAACCAATTTATATAATCAATTTGAGGGGGTAAAATTAGGTAATTCTTGCTGTTTAATTACAAAAAATTCTTATAGAATGGCCCCCCAGGGGATGTTATCTGTATTAAAAATACAAATACCCAAAAATAAATTAGATGAAGGCCGTGATTATCATTTTTATTTTACTTTTGGATGTGATGGGTCAAAGATAAACGAATTTGATTCTAAATTCAAAGGTAAAGATTTTAACAAAATTATTGATTCATCTCTAAAAGATTGTATAAATTTTTTACAAGATAAATCGCCGAATCATGTTATTGAGAGATTGTAATTTATAGAATTTATGGCATTACATAAAAATTTTCCACAATCACCATACGAAATTCTTGATCCGGCAATCCGGTGGTTTCCTGCTGATGAAAATTTACGTGACAAGGGATATGAAAAATTACTTCCGCCACTTGTTGCCGAACTTCGTAAAAAAGTGAGAGATTGGCGGTTGGCTGGTTATGACGGCGCAAGTGAAACAAGTAAAATATTACTTAGGTGGTGGTTTTTAACTGATCACCCAACAGAAACATCAAATGGTGAGATATTTCTTTTTCAATACTACTTTGCTCAACGAGAGGCGGTAGAAACAATTATTTGGTTGTATGAAGTTGCTAAGGCGCGTGATAAATACGATCTTCTTCGTTTTGATAGTTCAGGAGCAGTGTCCGCCGGAATGTTTAGTGAAACATGGACGCGATATGTAGTAAAGATGGCAACCGGTAGTGGGAAAACAAAAGTATTGAGTTTAATTTTAGCATGGTGTTATTATCACAAGCTTTATGAAGATGATTCACAATTGGCACGTAATTTTTTAGTTATTACACCAAACATTATCGTTCTTGATCGTATTCGCGCCGATTTTGATGGACTTAAAATATTTTTTGAGGACCCCGTGCTCCCTGACAATGGTCATCAGGGTAGAAACTGGCGCGATGATTTTCAAATGACACTCCATATTCAGGATGAAATTGGTACAGTGCGAAAAACTGGTAATATTTTTCTTACAAATATTCATCGCGTCTATGAGGGAGCGACAGAATCAGCAAGCTTTGGTGATCCCAATACATCTGATTATTTTCTTGGGAAACAACCAGTTGGTGCGACGAATGAATCAAAGCTTGATCTTGGCGATATTGTTCGCAATGTGGATGAACTTATTGTGTTGAATGATGAAGCACACCATATTCGTGAAAAAACTGAATGGTTTAATGCTATTAAAGATATTCATAATAAACTTTTACAAAAAACAGGAAAAGGATTACCCTTGCAATTTGATGTGACGGCAACTCCACGGCATGATAATGGAGCTATTTTTGTTCAGGTTGTAAGTGATTATCCACTTGTTGAGGCAATCTATCAGAATGTTGTCAAACATCCAGTTTTACCCGACTCGGCAAGTAGAGCAAAGTTGCAAGAACAAAAAAGTGCTGATTTTTGTGAGAGATACAAAGATTATATTCACCTCGCTTATTTAGAATGGAAAAAAACCTACGAAAGATTGCTTCCGACTGGCAAAAAATCAATTTTATTCATTATGACTGATGATACGAAAAACTGTGATGATCTTGCGGATTATTTAATTAAGTACCCAGCCTATTCAGAATTTAGTAAAGATTCCGTTTTAGTTATTCATACAAAAAATAACGGGGAGGTTTATGAAAGTGTCACTGGTAAAAAAGAAGAGGAATTAAAACTATTGAGAAAGGCAGCAAATGAAGTTGATAAAATTGACAGTCCCTATAAAGTAATCGTTTCAGTCATGATGTTGCGAGAGGGTTGGGATGTCCGTAATGTTACTACAATTTTGGGATTAAAAGCTCTTACTGCTCAGAATAGAATATTACCCGAACAAGTACTTGGAAGAGGTCTGCGGAGAATGTTTAGAGATGATAATATTCCAGAGCTTGTTAGTACAATTGGCTCCGATGGTTTTATGGATTTCGTTGAATCAATTACCGCTGAAGGTGTTGAGTTGGATTACCGACCAATGGGAGAAAAAACACAAGCCAAGGCTCCACTCGTGGTTGAAATTGATCGTGAAAATATGAAAAAGGACATTGAAAAGATGGATATTCAAATCCCGATTCTTACTCCCCGTATTTATCGTGAATACAAAAATCTGTCTGGACTTGATGTGGAAAAATTCAGCCATAAAAAGATCCCGATTAAAGAGTTCTCAGAGGCAGAAAAACGAGAGATTGTTTTTCGTGATATAGCGAGTGGAGAGATTACCCATAAAACGGAGCTTGATAGTAATTTTATTCCTAATTATCAAAGTGTAATCGGATACTTTACACAGATTATTATGAAAGAACTTCGGCTTGTTTCCGGCTATGACATACTTTATGGAAAGGTTAAAGAGTTTATTCAGGGGTATTTATTTAATTCGCACATTGATCTTGATAACTTAAATTCACTTCGCAATCTATCAGAAATTGAAGTTTCGCGAACAATCTTTGAAACATTCAAAAAGGAAATTAACACACTTACTGTTTTAGATAAAGGTGAGGCGGAAATTCGTGACTATATTAAAATCAGTAAAAGTCGTCCGTTCGTAGTCAAGGATCAGGGGTACATTGTGCCTAAAAAGAGTATCTTTAATAAAATTATTGGCGATAGTCATTTTGAGTTGGAATTTGCGAGCTTTCTTGAGAATTGCGAGGACATAATTTCTTATGCTAAGAACTATTTTGCGGTACATTTCAAAATTGATTATAGAAATGCGGATGGAAGTATTTCAGATTACTATCCGGATTTTATTGTGAAAGTTTCACAGAAAGAATATTATGTCGTTGAAACCAAGGGGCGAGAAGATCTTGATGATATTGAAAAAATCAAAAGGCTTGCTCAATGGTGCGTGGATGTAAACGCGAATCAAAGGGATGTTATTTATAAAATGCTTTACATTAAACAGGAAGAGTGGGATAAAGATAGGTTCAAAAATTTTGATGAAGTTGTAAGAGTTTTTGGTAAAAAATAAAAATGAATGGTGATTTATTGCAAAAATTAAAAGATTGGCGTAGGAAGACGGCTAATTTAGAAGGTGTTGAACCGTTCCGAGTTTTTGCAAATAAAGTTTTAGAAAACATTACAGAGATGAGACCAACTAATAAAGAGGAGTTGATGGCGATAAAAGGAATTCGTGATAGAAAATTTGCAAAATACGGAGAAAAGATTTTAACCATTATTAATGATAGTGCAGAGAATTCGGAATTATCTAACGCCCCCATTAATGATCAATCCCAAAAACCGCTTTCAATAAGTGAATACCTTGGTTTTTTGAATCGGCAATTGAATAAATGTAGAGCTAGAATTCAAGGAGAAATCAGTAGTGCGGATATAAGAGAAAAAGTTGTATACTTTTCTTTAAAAGATTCGGAAGATGAAAGCGTTATTAATTGTTTACTCTGGAAAAGTGATTATGAGTTGTACGGTATTAATTTTGAGGTGGGGATGGAAGTTGTTATTGAAGGGGCCCCGGATATATACAAACCAAGCGGTCGGCTGACATTTAAGGCATCATCGGTTGAGTTAGTTGGTGAAGGTGTTCTTAAGAAAGCTTATGATCAGCTGAAAAATAAATTAGAGACTGAAGGTTTATTTTTAGAAGAGAGAAAAAAAGAAATCCCCATTTTTCCTCAAAAAATTGGTCTTATTACTTCTGAAACCGGAGCTGTTATACATGATTTTTTAACAAATCTTGGCCGATATGGTTTTCATATTGAATTTATAGATTCGAGAGTAGAGGGTCAAGTGGCAGTCCAAGATTTAATATCATCCATTGATTATTTTGAACAAAAAGACATTGATGTTTTAGTCATTATTCGCGGAGGTGGTAGCTTAGAGAGCTTGCAAGCATTTAATAATGAAACATTGGCTAGAAAAATAGCAAATTTTAATAAGCCAGTTATCTGTGGTATTGGTCACGATCGAGATGTGCCCCTTGCTTCGTTGGCTGCTGATTTAATGGTTTCTACGCCTACGGCCACTACTATAGTTTTAAATAAATCTTGGGAGAAAGCATTAGATCAAATTAGGGTTTTGGAGCAAGACTTACTTTATAAATATCAATGTATATTAGCTGATAAGAATTTATTTTTGGAAAGGTCAGCTACTAAATTAAAAGAAGGTATTGAATTGATATTTAGAAAATTTAGAGATATTGAGCATCGATTGATTAATAAGGTGGAAATAATAACTCATGGCTTAAAAGATGCTAGAAGAAGTATTAATTCCTTCCAATCTTCACTCTTAAATAATTTTCAAAATAGAATAGATTGGTTAAAAAATTATTTATATGAAAATCAAAAAAGATTACAAATTGTTGATCCAAAACATCAATTAAAGCTTGGTTATAGTATCGCATCAAATAAAGGTAAAATAATAAGGAGTATAAAGCAAGTTAAAGAGGGGGATGAAGTCGATATTTTGGTCTCTGATGGCCAAATAAAATCTCAAGTTGATAATATTAAATAATTTTATGGATAAAAATAAACTTAAAGACCAATTAAAGAGCTTAGAAGAAATTGTTGAATGGTTTGATGGGCAAGAAGAGGTGGATGTTGAAGCAGGATTAGATAAGGTGAAAGAAGGAGTTGCTTTAATCAAGGTTGCTAAAGAGAGGTTAAAAGAACTTGAAAATGAGTTTGAAAAGGTAAAAAAGGGGTTAGGCGATGCTGATGTGGATAATGAA
This sequence comes from Bacteroidales bacterium, assembly GCA_035403245.1. Taxonomy (GTDB): domain Bacteria; phylum Bacteroidota; class Bacteroidia; order Bacteroidales; family WCHB1-69; genus UBA5429. The sequence continues at coordinate 7,795 of DAONEU010000090.1, forward strand.
TAATTTGAGAAATTTAAGCTAAAAATAAAACCACGGCTTTAAAGCCGTGGTTTTATTACTATGAATACATAAGGGTACTCGGTCTCTCGAACGGGCGCTCAATCGTGCGGAGGCGGAAGGATTCGAACCTTCGGACCAGTTGCCCGGTCAACAACTTAG
>DAONEU010000091.1:0-7939 GCA_035403245.1 Bacteroidales bacterium
ATTTGAATCTCTTTGCGTCCCCATTCTGCAAGTGACATGTCAGCCACTTTGTACCGTAATTCGTAATCAGTCATAATCTTATCTGTTTAAATTCATAAATAAATACGGGTGCAAAGATACGATTTTTTCACGGTTTAATTTTAATACGCCAATTTTCATTATTTTTGCAGTTCAATTTATTTTACCATGTCAATAATTGTAAAAAACGTATCCAAACTTTATGGCGATCAATACGCACTGAATAAAGTTAATTTTGAAGTCAAAAAAGGGGAAATTGTGGGTTTTTTAGGGCCAAACGGTGCCGGAAAATCAACCATGATGAAAATCATTACTTGCTACATTCCTCCTACAGAAGGTGATGTATCTGTTTGCGGATTAGATATTTGGAATGATTCTCTTGAACTCAGAAAAAAAGTCGGCTACCTATCAGAAACCAATCCCCTCTATTTTGAAATGTATGTTCGTGAATTTCTTGAATTTATTGCAGGAATCCATAAAATCAAAAATAAGAAAAAAAGAATTGATGAAGTGATTGCCATGACTCATCTAGAGTTGGAGCAACACAAGAAAATTGGTGATTTATCCAGAGGGTACAAACAAAGGGTTGGCTTAGCTCAGGCTTTGATTCATGATCCTGAAGTATTGATTTTAGATGAGCCAACTACAGGATTGGATCCAAACCAATTGGTGGAGATTCGTGATTTAATCAAAAAGTGTGGTAAGACCAAAACGGTTCTTCTCTCTACGCATATCATGCAAGAGGTGGAAGCGATGTGTGATCGGGTGATCATCATCAATAAAGGGTTGATTGTTGCTGATGCTAAAATCCATGAATTACAGGATGCCGTTACCAGCTTAAAGAAAAAGAAAGATTCAAAAGAGCTCTCTATTGAAGAGATTTTCCATATACTAACCAAATAAAGCACATGAAAAATCTGAGTATGATTGCAGCGATCGGTGAAAACTTTGAGTTAGGATATCAAAACCAACTCTTATGCCATTTACCTGCTGATCTTAAATATTTTAAAGAAAAAACCTCTGGATGTCCTGTGATTATGGGAGACAGAACCTGGGAATCACTTCCCAAAAAACCGCTTCCTAATAGAAGAAATATTGTGATCACACTAGATAAAAATGCTGCTTATCAAGATTGTGAAGTGGTTCATTCCATTGAAGATGCGATGGATCTGGTTCGTGATGAAAAAGAATCTTTTATCATTGGAGGAGCAACCATATACTCGTTGTTTATCGGATTAATTGGGAAATTGTATTTAACCCGCATCCATTCCGATTTTACTGCAGATGTCTATTTCCCTAGATTTAATGAGAACGAATGGACTCTGATTTCAGAACAACATTCCTCCAAAGATGAGAAAAACCAATACGATTTAACCTTTCAAATATTTGAAAGAAAATAAAAAACCGGAAACAAACTGATTATGAAAAAACATTTTTTGATAATGCTTTTTACAGCGTTCATAGTATCGTTATCAGCACAAAAAGAAGAAACGTTGGTAGTCCCTGATATGCCGATTGATGAAAACACAAAGTTGATCACATTTCAGGAGAGATTAGATGAAAAAGGGACACCTCAGGAGTTGTATGACAGAGCGATGGTTTGGGTGAAACAATACTATAAAAACACTGCAGAAGTGATCAAAAGCACTGATCGCGACAAAGCGGTAATTGAACTCAGATCCAGTGTAAAGATCTTCAATATCATGAAAGATGGTTCTAAAGTATTGAAAAACGTCGTTTATTACAATTTTAAAATTGAATGTCGACAAGACAGATACCGTTATACCATCACCAATTTCAATGAGAAAGCGGAAGCAGCATCACCGATTGAATTTTGGTTAGATCAAAAGCATAACCGTTGGCAACCTTCTTGTTTTGATTATTTGAATCAAATTAAAGAGCAGATCCAGGCACTTATCATCTCTTTAGAAGAGGGAATGGCGCCCAAAGTGGAAATCAAAGACGAATGGTAATGGTCTAAAATTATTGATTGGTTTTTCACCATTTTATGTAAAACGGCTCTGTATAGGCTTTATATTCAGCACTATATTCCTGCGTTTTTTCCCGGATACAAAGACTCTGAATCTCAAAAGTTTCAGGTTTATACTTGCAATACCCTTTTATAACTCTATGAATCGGCTTCCCTTGAATGGGATATACATTCATCTGAAAACAAGAGTACAATCCCTTTTGGGTAATGATAGAATCAAATTCCACCATCTCTTGAGTTGGTAAAATAAGGTAAAAAACACCATCCTCAGACAAAAGAGTTTCAATACTGGCGGCCAAATCCTCAAAACTTAAATGATCATCCCGATGTTTGCTGAGTTGCTTTTTTTCGTAGGGAGATAAAAGTGAATTGCCAAAAAAGGGTGGATTTGAGACGATAAGATCAAACTCCAAATTATCAACAGAAAATGCTTGAACAGAAGTATGAAGAAATCTGAAATATTGCTGTTTAGGGATCGGAAAATGTTCTTTATTTTCAAGTGCCTCTATGATCGAAGAGGGGTCAATATCAATTCCGGTGAAAAACTGAAGCTGTTCTTTCTCCTGAAAATTTCTGGCGGCAATACAATAGAGAATAACGCCGCAACCGGTTCCAATATCTAATATAAACTGCGGTTTATGTAATGGAATTACTGATGCTAATAGTACGCTGTCGGTACCTATTTTTAAAGCACTCCGATGGTGAGAAAGGGAAAATTGTTTGAATTGAAATGGGGATGGACTACTCATCTAAATATACATCAATCAATCCTTCGGGAGCATTAATATGGATCTCTTTTTTGTCACGATCTATGGATAGAAAAAAGTGGTCAACTGCCGGTATTAGGATCTCTTTCCCTTCAAAATCTATTTGCATGATAGGTTGTTGAATCACATCGATAAAATCAACAATCTTGCCAATATTTCCTTTGCTTTCATCAATGACAGAGAACCCGATCACTTCATGAAAATAGAATTTATTGCCGGTTAATGGGGGCAAAGCACTGATGGGAAGATATACTTCCACTTTCATCAATGATTTAATCTCCTCTCCATCAACATCTTCGAATTTAACAACTGCTTGATTGCTTCCGCGTAACTGAATCTCTTCAATCATATAAGGAAGTAATTCGTCGTCAATTTTAAGAAAAACAGATTCTAATTGACCATATTTTTCGGGTTGATCGGTATCCAAATATAGATAAGCTTGTCCTTTATATCCAAAGGGTTTGGTAATCAATCCTAAGTAAAAAAAATCTTTCATGTAATTTTTTAATTAACTTGTTGAAACCTTTTGATCACATCTTCCGTTTGTCCTTTTGATAACATCCTCAATGAACTTTCAGGGACATTGGTACAATCTAACAAAATGAATACATCAAGGGCATCGTTAAAATCATGATCGACATTAAAGGAGAGTACTTTACCATTCAATTGCAAATACTTTTTAATTAGTACAGGAATTCCTCTGTTTCCCCCTTCAATATCTAAAACTATTTTATCTAACATATCCACTGAATGGATATCTTTGATATATTTTCTAATTTTTGAAAGGTTGAATTTTGGCAATGGATTTAGAGGTTTAATCCATTTGGATATTTTTTTATCGAAATGGTTCTTTCGCAAGTAATTTTCAATCAGTTTAATGGAAGTTCTGGAGTATTCACTGGAGATCGATGCAGGTCCCAACATATAGCGGTAAGAAGTGCAAGAAACGAAGATTTGCAAAATCCCTTTCCATAACAAAAGAAGACTGGTAGTTCCCTTTTGAAAATCTTTAACAATAAACGATCTTCCTAGTTCTAATGTCTCTTTTAAAATGGAATCCATTTTATCCGACATTTTAAACAAAGTATAGGTATAAAAACCTTTTTTACCATATTTTTCCATGATATCGGCGCCCATCCCAACTCTGTAGCCACCCACAATCCTTTTGGAGTCATCATCCCAAACAAAAAGTTGTTTATAGTATTGGTCATATTTGTCGGTATCGATCTCCAAGTTAGTCCCTTCGCCTACTTCTCTAAAAGTGATTTCTCTCAATCTACCTATTTCAATTAAGACATACTGAATATCAACCGGTTCTGCAAAGAAAACAAACATGGAGCCTTGTTGGAAGAGTAAGCTTTTGGTTTTCAAGATCTCAATTTCTGAAATGATTTCAGATTGATTAACAGATTCGGGAATCTGTTTAACTACAACATTGGATTGCGGTTTATGAGTATCATTTTCCCAAGTTTTTGCCTTGAGTAAGTAAAGATTAGTTCTGATATAGTTTGTAAAACATTGGTCGCTCAGTGTTTTAATTTTTACTGGATAAATGGGTGCTCCAATAGAAATATAGACAGGTTTATGATCCTTATTCATGAGTTCTCTAAGCAACATCCCTGTTCTCAAGAAAGGATGAATGAGCCCTAAAAAATGGAACATAAAGGAGTTTTTCCCACTTTGATGAAGAGGAATAACGGGAACATCTGCTTTACGGATGAACTTCATGATAGAAGGAACCCATTCATGGTCCGTAATTCTGAAGTTTTTTTGAATGGTTGCCACAGAACCAGCTGGATAAATTACCAAAGCACCACCATCTTTCACATGTTGCAAAGCTGCCTTAATTCCTGAAATATTTTGTCCGCTGTTGGAGTTAAACGGATTCACATCAATCAAATATTGTTTGAGTGGTTCCATACGACTTAACAGAAAGTTCCCTAAAAACTTCACGTCGGGACGCACTCTGGAGATCATATCTATTAAAACAACCCCATCCAAAATGCCCGTAGGATGATTGGAAACGATGATGATTCCACCTTTTTTTGGGATGTATTCTATTTGATTAAAATCGGAAGTGTAGGAAATGTCATGAAGCTCCAAGTACTTCTTGGTCATTTCATTTCCATGGTACTCCTCCACCTCTTCATATATTTTATTCATTGCATCAAAGTGAAATGCCTTTGATGCAAACTTTAAAATGAACTTTAAGAACCTGTTTTTGGTTGGGAAAAAATCGTCAATATTTACAAGTTTAGTTTTCGTCATTCGTCAATTTTTGGGGTTCTAATTCTTTTCCAAGGAATATTAGGAGCAAAATTAATAAAAAAATCTTAAACAATGTTAATTTATTTCTATATATGAGAAAAAAATTATCGTAATTTTGCAAAAATTATTTTCTTTATAAATTTTTTAGATTTTTAAATCAAGCTATCAATGAAAAAAACAGCCTTATTTTCCGTGTTATTTATCCTAGTTGTTTTTATTTCAGGATGTTCCGTGAATGAAAAAAACACAAAATCCAATAAAACGGATGCTAACCCTATAACCCAAGAAAAACCAAAAGAGATGACAAAAGTAAAATTTGAAGTATCCATTAACGACCAAATCGGTAATATCGTTATTGCATTATACAATGAAACCCCAAAACACCGTGATAATTTTATCAAATTGGTGAATGAAAAGTTCTATGATGGAATCCTATTTCATAGAGTTATTAAAAGTTTTATGATCCAATGTGGGGATCCTGATTCCAAAACAGCCAGACCTAATCAACAATTAGGAAGTGGTGATGTTGGTTACACCATTCCTGCAGAATTTAATAATGCTCTTTTTCACAAAAGAGGTGCTGTTTCTGCAGCACGCTTAGGGGATGGACAAAATCCTCAAAAAGCCTCTTCCGGTTGTCAATTCTACATCGTTGATGGTAGAACTTTTAGTTCACAGGACATGCAAATGCTATCCCAAAGAACCGGCCATATCTGGTCTCCTGAACAAATTGCTACATACCAGGCCATTGGTGGAGCTCCTCATTTGGATGGTGGCTATACCGTTTTCGGTGAAGTGGTTACCGGTATGGAATTTGTGGACATGATCGCTTCTCAACCTACCATTCCTGGTGATAGACCAAAACAAGATATCAAAATTATTTCGGCAATTATCATAAAATAAATCGACCCTAATGTCAAAAATCGAAAATATAAAACTGAGCCTTGATCAATTTGTTGTTGATACCAATGAAAAATTGGAAAGTTTCAGATTACAATTTCTAAGTAAAAAATCTGAATTGCAAGAACTGCTTTCAGAAATCAAAAATGTTGCTCCTGAACAAAGAAAAGACTTTGGACAACAAGTCAACCAACTCAAACAATATGCGCAACAATTGTTTGATGACTATAAACTTAAGTTAGAATCTCAAATCACTTATAATCAATCTGATATTGATGTAACCCGACCTGCCAATGGAATTCAGGTAGGATCTATGCATCCTGTTACAATTGTGCTAAACCAGGTTTGTGAGATTTTTGAAAAATTGGGCTTCGTTCCTGTTTCTGGTCCAGATATTGAAGATGACTGGCATGTTTTCTCAGCCTTGAACTTTGCCCCTGAGCATCCTGCCAGAGATATGCAGGATACTTTCTTCGTGGATGTTAATCCTGAGATGTTACTCAGAACGCATACCTCATCGATTCAAGTAAGGGTAATGGAGAATTCGCAACCACCTATACGGGTGATCTGTCCGGGTAGAGTTTTTAGAAATGAAACTATCACAGCTCGTTCCCATTGTATTTTCCACCAGGTGGAAGGTTTGTATATCGCCGAACATGTAACTTTTGCTGATCTTAAACAAGTGCTACTCTTCTTCGCGAAAGAGATGTTCGGGGAAGAAACCAAAATAAGATTGAGACCCTCCTATTTCCCTTTCACTGAACCTTCTGCAGAGATGGATATCGAATGTAAGATTTGTGGGGGTAAAGGGTGTAATGTCTGCAAATATTCAGGTTGGGTTGAGATCATGGGATGCGGAATGGTTGACCCTAATGTCTTAGATAATTGCGGTATTGACAGTAAGAAATATTCCGGTTATGCTTTTGGTATCGGTATCGAAAGGATGACTATGTTGAAATATAAAACCAACGATATCAGACTCTATTTCGAGAATGATGTCAGATTCCTTCAACAGTTTAGCGCTGCTACAGAATAATAAAAAGGTGGCTTAATCTATCTTTTTTACAGTAAAGACAAATTCCTTTTCGAATTTGTCTTTTAATTTACTGATAATGAAGTAATAAATAGCAGTTAATCCAAAAGAAACACCCACACTAACCAATTCTTGTTTTGTTAATGCATAGGTGACAAAAAGCCCTAATGCCAGAACAATAAAGGGGAACAAATAGGCGATCACAACCGCTTTCATTCCTAAAGTTTGTTTCATCTCAATACTTACCACTTCTCCAACAGTGAAAATCTCAGGATTTGGAAGGTCGATTTTTAACTTCTCTTGTTTACGCTCCGAAACACCGCATGCTCCCTTTGCATGACAGGCAGCACAAGCGGATTGAATAACAATTTCCGCAATAATATAGGTGTCTTGAACTTCTTTTACAACTGCTTGACTACAAACTTGATTATTATTTTGTGACATGGTATATTTTTTTTGCAAAATTACTACATTTTCTTGAATCCTTAGATTAAAAATGGATCAACTTAATCCGAATATTTTGATCCTGATTCACTTCAAATTGAACTTCTTTAAAAGCGGGTGATCTTAAAATTGGAACATAATTTCTGGAAAAACCAAACCCCTCTTTTGGTAATCCGAGAATGTTTTTATTGCATTTCCCATCTCCGTTCACATCGTGATAAAGAGCCACGGCATAGTGCCCTTTCGGTACTTTCATAAAAGTATATTGCAAAAAACTATCCTTAACCTGAATCACTTGCTTGCAATACTCTTTTCCCTCTTTCAGGAAGTCGTTAATGTTGTCGAATAAACTCAGAATAATGTTCCCCTTTTTCTCTTTAATATTCGACACCTGTACCGTTAACGTGTACTCTTGTGCATAAACTAAACTTCCCCACATCAGGATAAAAAGGAGAAAAAATGCCATTTTAAAGTGTTTTAAGAAACTCATAACTAATGTTTTACTATAGAACGACAATT
>DAONEU010000092.1:0-7847 GCA_035403245.1 Bacteroidales bacterium
CTAGTAGGTTGTGGCCTTTGGGAAACCCACGGATGGGCTATTTGGATTATATCACATACGAACTACATATAAACACGCAGCCCGTCTTAACTAACAGGCTGGTGTACACTTAGGAATTCAATATGGGAAAGGTTAAAAAATTAGCTGAAATACCGACTCTTTAATTTATTGATTTATTACAGCAATTTGAACTGTATCGGCATATTCAGTTGTACCCTGACCTCTTTGCCATTCTGGCGGCCGGGATTCCAGCCGGGCATGGAGCTGATAACCCGCAAGGCCTCTTCGTCGCATCCGCTGCCGATACCTTTCAGAAGCTTCACTCCGGAGATGTGGCCGTTTTTTTCGACCTCAAAAGTGACGAACACCGGGCCCTGAACCCCTATCTCGCCTGCTGTCTGGGGATATTTGATGTTTTCTGACAGAAATTTATTCTGGCAGCTTCGCCACCAGGAAATTCAGGCATCTCTTCTACCACTGTGGGCGGAGGTGTGTTGTAATCATCTTCTATAATAACTGGTTTGGGCTTCATCAGGAACATTAAACAGTGATACTAAAATTCAAAGCAGTTAAAGAGTAAAAAACCAAGTAAAAGGGAATCCGTTTAACGCCTTACTAAACTTTATATGTCAGCATCTTTTTTAAGGTGTCATTTTGTATGAATCCGGATTCATCATCTGAATATTCAGGGCGTAATCGTTCAACAAAACAAGCTTTAAGCTCTTTGTCATTTTTTACGGTTACAGTCCTAAATTGGGAACAAATAAAATAATTATTGATTAGATAATATGTTGCGTCTGAAATGTTTATTTTTCCTGGTACTCCGCTGCTTTCCATTCTGCTGGCGATATTCACCGTATCACCCCAGATGTCGTAAGCGAATTTTTTTATGCCAACTACACCAGCAATAATCGTCCCTGTGTGTATGCCTATGCGAATTTCGAAAAATGGCCTATGTTGAGTTTCACGTATAGCCCTATACTCCGACATAAACGACTGAATTTTTAATGCGGCAAGAACCACATCAATAGGGTTTGTGGTGTTGGGAACAGGGAGTCCTCCAGCACACATGTAACTGTCACCGATTGTTTTAATTTTTTCAATATTGTGTTGTGAAATTATTTCATCATATTTTGTAAAACAATAATTCAACTCTTCAAGCAATTCCGGAGGGGACATTTTCTCTGAAAATTGTGTAAACTTCATAAAGTCAGTAAATAATACTGTGGCCATTCCGTAATTTCTTGGTATGGTATGTCCGGTAGATTTAAGCTCATTTGCTGTTTCATCTGGCAATATATTTAAAAGTAAATCATCGGATTTTTTTCTTTCAACATCTGCCAATAATTTTTGCTGTTCTGCATATTCTTTTTGTTCCACTACTTCTGCTGTACGTTTCTTAATAACCTGTTCCAGGTATTCTTTTTCTTTTCTTAACCTGCGGGTATTCCAACGAATAAATCCCCAAAGTGAAAGAAAAAATAAAATCGCATAACATATATATGCAGGTACAGTTCTGTACCAGGGAGGGAGTACTTTAAATTGAAAAATAATAGGTTCGTTCCAGACACCATCAGGGCTACAGGCCTTTATCTTGAACGAATATTCGCCCTCATGTATATTTCCATAAGATGCTGAAGTTTTTTGTGTGACAGGGCTCCATTCATCATCGTAGTTTTCAAGAAGATATTGATATTTTACAAGAGACGGGCGTGCAGGCTCGATAGCAGCAAATTCAAATGATAAATTATTATGTTTATAGGGTAGCACTAATTTTTTTGGTATTGGATAAAACGGACTTATACTGTCAAAAAGAATATCGTGAAATTTTCGTCGCATCGTATCACGCTCTGATTCATGAAGTTCTCGACCAAAAGTGAAAAATTCTTCATTAAGGATGGCAAGACTATCTATTTTTTGTTTCTTATCTTTTTTATTATTCATAAGATCATACCAACAAACATTTTCATTATTTACTTTTATATTTTGTAATCTTATTATTGGTGGGGCATTACTTTCGTGCAATGCGAACATATCAAACCGCACTAAAGCTGTTTTATCCGATCCGGTACCTGCCCAGATGATACCTTTTTTGTCACAAAGCATGGCGCCATTGTTATTAGTCCCCCCATTAATGTCTTTTACCGGGTATCCGGTTTTTATGTTATATACTTTGATCTTATAGTTCTGATTGAGGTTGATTAAATTAACATTTTTTGTGTTTTCATTTTGGGTTGGAACCAATATCGTAAATCCAAGGTTGGTTCCTATTATAATATTATTTTGTTTGTCATCGATAATTCCATATATCATGTTATCTGCTAGACCATCTTTGGTTGTGAGATTTTTAAAAAGAAATTCATTATTCTTTTTGACGGAGTTTATTATTAAATTTGAATACTGTTGTAATTTATTGTTTAATAAATGATTTTTCCTTATAAACGATATTTTTAACCCATTTAAAATACTTATACCTCCACCGGCAGAACCAAACCAAATATTTCCGGCTATATCTTCATAAATGCATCTGATATTATTAGAGTTTAGTCCTAAAGAAGTATTGATATTAAAAAATGACACTCCGTCAAAAAATGAAACGCCCCCCCCATTTGTTGCAATCCAAATGGTTCCATACTTATCTTCATGTATACACCTTATATCGTTATTGGCCAGCCCCGTTTCTTTTGTAAAGTTTGTAAACGATTTTCCATTAAAACAACTGATGCCTTCTTCGGTACCTATCCAAAGATTTCTTTTTCTGTCTTCGGTAATACATTTAACATTATTACTTATTAGGCCTTGTTCTGTTGAGATATTAATAAATGACTTTCCATTGTAGCAACTTATTCCGCCGCCATCACTACCCATCCATATATTTCCATTTCGATCTTCACAAATGCAATATATTACATTATTACATAGGCCTTGGGAAACTGTATAATTTGTAAAAGATTTTCCATCATAGCATGAAATCCCGCCCCCTCCGGTTCCAAACCATAAATTACCCTTATAATCTTCCAATATGCATCTGACGGTGTTATGGCTGAGCCCTTGTTCGGTTGTGAAGCAAGTAAATGATTTCCCATCGTAACGCCAAATACCCCCAACAGCACTGCCGAGCCAAAGATTTCCAGTGTTGTCTTCTGTAATGCTCCAAATAGTATTATTGTCCAGCCCTTGCAAATTTACAAATAGTTTTTTTTCAAATGTATTTGCAACAGGAGGGTTATATCGACATACTCCATCGGCAGTTCCCAGCCATAATGATCCGGATTTATCCTCCCTTATACATAAAATCGTATTGTTAGCTAACCCATCATCTTCGGTAAAATTTATGAATGATTTGCCATCAAAAAAAGATACACCACCCTTGTATGTTCCAAACCAGAGATTACCTTTTTGGTCCTCTGTTATGCAAAAAATATAATTGTTAGCCAGTCCCTGTTCTTCAGAATAATTAGTAAAAGAGGTCTTTCTACCTTTTGCAGAAGATGATGGATTAAAACACGAAACACCGCCACCTGCAGTGCCAAACCAAAGATTTCTGGCCCTGTCTTCCATAATACACCAAACGTCATCATTCGCAAGCCCTTGAGCAGTTGTGTAATTGGTAAAAAGCTGCTCATTTATTTGATTGATTCTACTCGTATTTAATCGGCTAGCCCCACCGCCTGCCGTTCCAAACCACAGATTCCCATTGTTATCTTCAGTAATACATCGCACATCATTACTTGCAAGTCCTTGAGCGGTAGTGAAATTGGTGAATGATTTTCCATCATAACAACTGATACCACCTCCTAAGGTTGCAATCCATAGATTTCCTTTTTTATCCTGATTGATACATGTTACAACATTATTGGCGAGTCCTTGAGAAGTGGTATAATTAGTAAAAGATTTTCCATTATAGCATGATAATCCCCCGCCAGTAGTTCCAAACCAGAGATTCCCGATATTATCTTTAAATCCACAATGTATTCCATCTAATGCCAGACCTTGGTCTGTCGTATAGTTGGTGAAGAATCCACATGACTGTTCTTCAGTGACTTCGGAAGAAAGTAAAACTGTGTTTGGAGGCTCAAGATTCAAAACACCTGATTCCCCATTCTTTGGTATTGAAAAATGATTAGCACCGGCACCTGGTATGATAAAAGTCTTAGGTTTAGGACGACTATCTAATTGAATAACAATGGGAAACTTTATTGTATCTGATTGTACTGACTTGTTTTGCTGAACTACAGGTGATGTTCGGGGTTTAGGTTCCTCGCTTGCTTGGTTTTCATTACTTTGAGAACATGAAATTAATGCAAAACAGATTATTGAAATTGGGAATATTCTAATACAAATAGTAAAATAGCGTAGTAAAAACATTATTCAAAGTGAATATAAGCATTAATTAAATAAATACTTGCATCGGCTTATTAAGAATTCTGATCAGAGTTATCAATAATAAATAAAGTGAGGTAAACAATGGATTATAATTTCATTATTTTTATGCTGTAATCTACATCATTTAGGTAATATTTTAGTAAATATATCCCGGAACTCAAATTTAATTTTTCCAAATCCAATTCCCAATTATGATTTCCCTTTGTGAAAATTTTTTCGTTAAGGGTAAAGCAATTTTTTCCTAACTGATCAAATAAATTTATTCTCAAAACAGATGTTTCATCCAAAGAAAAATTGATTGAAATGTTATTTTTAAAAGGGTTGGGATAAACAGTAATATTATTGGGTTGGGCAATCGAATTTACTGTGTTGAAGTAACTACAGTCGGTATGGTGGGTCCTGTATATTGAGTCCATGCTCACATAAAAATCTAAATTGTTATAAACCGACCCGTTAATAACTGAAAAATCATAAGTTGAATTCATTTCAAGGCCGGGAATACAAACATAGATTGTATAACAGTCATCCGGAAGGGAGTTAAAGGAGAAATGTCCGATGGAGTCTGTTTGATGCTGAGCCACAATATATGAAGTGTCCTTTGAGTTTGTTTTCTTTTTGACTGAGATGTCGATATCTTTAACCGGCTCACCCGTTTTTAAATATTTATTGTTATAGAAAAGGCTCTTTTGGGATTTGTTCTGGTTTTGATAGGAAAGATTAAAGATTAATTTCCCCGAAATGGAATTATTAGTACCTAAATAGGAAGGATGGTGTTGCAGGATAATATCAATACCCGAAGTGTCTCCGGTCGTAACAAGAGTATCTGCGTAGACCCAATTGTCGGTAACGTTTCCGAAAAATGTTGTCAGGCAATTCGGATAGAGCGAAGAATCAGCTCTTGCAGCTATACGATAGATGCCATAGGGTATTGAATCGAACTGATAATATCCTGATGGGCTGATTGGTGTTGTGGCGAGGATATCATCTCTGCGAAAATTTGAATGTTCGCGGTAAAGGAGCATTTTACCACTGGTAACTGGATTGCCAAGTGTATCATAAACGTGACCGGAAATCGAGCCGATGTCAACAGGCAAAATATAATATCCATCAATGATGTAACTACAGTTAGTATCACCACAAACCAATTGCATTAACTCATTGGATGCAAATGTGTTGTTTCTGAAAAATTTAAAGAAAGGAGTGCCGGTTCCAAGACTTCTTTGATAGAAGTATGAATAACTATTATTTCCTAAGATATCCACAAAAATACTGTCGACAAATGACATGGTCGTTTTCACTTGAAGTACGTCGTTAAAAGATCCTAAAGGAGTTATTAATTTCCCGTAACCTACACTTTTTTTATGAAAATAAGCATGATCTACTGCTTTGACATTATATCCTAAATAAGTAGAATAAACATAACTAACAGCTGTGTCATAAATGTCAGTAGAGAAAGACATCTGTGTTGGTACCACTAGCATTGGCTTCGAGTAATACTGGCAGGTATCAAGAGTGACGCCATAAACGACAAAATTAGTAAATCTATAACCAATACAATGTAGTCCTATCGTATCAATGATATAAAAACCCCAACCATCGGCAGAGTGAAATGTGCTGGCTCCTGTCACTTGATAGGAGGCATTTGTTGCAGTCGGAAAGGAGGCATTATACGGAGGAAAGAGATTGGGATAATTGGTTTCAAAAAAACCGGTATCACTGATATGAATAAATTTGTCTGAATAATCCCATACCTGATTTGTTCCAGCAGAAGGCACGGGCAATTGATCCAAAGTGTCGATGGCAAGCTTTAATCGGGTGCCATTCACTGGTAAAAATGTCGTTTCGACAACAGGAGATGGTTTGGGCGGTATTAAATGAATTGTGGTAGATAATGTGTCGTTTGTATGGTTCTCATCATTAAAAAAAGAGGTGTATATTTTAAGCGGGTAAATACCGATTGATGATAAATCGATGGAAGGCGTAAATGTATGGTTGATTGAACTAAAAGGTCCAATTGTATTATTAATCATTTCTGTTGTTGTGTCTGTCCCATTTAAAATATAGGTAACATTAAAACCTGCCTGAGAATTCATGCCAGCATTTTCGATTTTGATATTTATGTGCTCATTATTTGTTAAACATAAGCCCGAGTGTGGAGATATAAGTTCAGAAATCCCGACATCGTTCATTAAAAATGTACTTGATAAGTCATAGCCAAATAATTGATTAGGGGTTCCCTGTATGAGTCCTCCAAGCGATACAGTTCCAGATATAATATTCTGATGTGTAAACAACCCTCCTGAAATGGGCCCTGTGGGATTCAGAGCAATGTCAATAATAGCGTCGTGTATTAATCCTGTGGGCAGTTTGGAGGCAATATTTACTTGTTTAATAATACAACCGCTACCCCCTTGATCAAATAACCAAAGATATGGCCCTCCTGTGCTCCAATTATCGTAGGCAGATCCGGATATTGATGATATTCCTAGCGGAGTGATAGGAATAGTGTTTAATATGGTGCCGGAATAATTGACCAGAATGATATTCGAACCCCAACCGCCCAACCAAAAGCCATTACTGTTATTATCATATGCGATATGTCTTACCTGTGTGCCAGCGGGACATGTTATCGTTCCAACAAGGGTATGGGTTGTGAAATTCATTTTATATATGATATTTGACGTGCCATTACCTCCATAAAAATAAGTGCCGTCAAAAGCAAGATCTTTTATGCCTCCGGATATGCCTGAAATAGCAAATCTTTCAATAAAGTTACCGTTCATGTCAAATTTGCATATAGTATCATTACCCCATTTGGTAGTATAAAAATAATTGCCATCAGTTTCAGCCCCATATTGGCCAGAGCCTGCCGTGGAGATGTTGTAATTGAATTGAACCTCCCATGGCGATTGAATGGTTTTTGTAGTATTTTTTGTTTTTTGAAAATCATTCATCATTGCATTCTTCTCATAATTCGTTTCGCATTTTTTGGATTCGATTTCTCTAAAAAAACCAACATTTCCCGCCGTATTAATTGTCCCTTGTGGAAAGGAAAGCTGCCATAAAAAAATATTGAAAACTGCTAAATATATTTTTTTCATTGGATTATGAATTGATAAATTTTATGTTAAATTATGTGCATTAATTTCTTAAATTATTAAAATAATTTCAAAAATAATAAATATTTTATTAAAAAAGTAAAAAATCTTTTTTTTAATTTGTTATCATTTTTTTAATTGGTGTGTTTTTGAGAACCCAATATTTTAATAACATAACACGAAAAATTATTATTATGCTGATATAATGAATTTAAGGTAGTTTCAGGATATTTTGCATAAGTAAAAACAATACCATAAGAGTTTCTAATCACCCCGATAGGAAAATTATGTTATTATTTCTATAGAGATTACATCAGCTTGAAGCTGATCGGCATATTCAGTTGTACCCTGACTTCTTTGCCA
>DAONEU010000093.1:0-7845 GCA_035403245.1 Bacteroidales bacterium
CTAAACTGAAAATGAAAATGATGATAAAAATGGAATTGGCAAAAGCGGAAGCAGCTAGTTCTGTAGTGCCCACTCGCCCAACCATGATCGTATCTGCCATACTCACTGTGACTTGCCCCAATTGGGCTAACATCACCGGATAGGCCAGTTTTAAGTTTCTTTTATAATAGGGAACTAATTTCTTGATTTTCATAGTGATTGAGGATTATAAAGCTTTTTGATAGTGGGGTAAGCAAAAACGATCATCATCACAACAGCAACACCGATATAAAAAATGGGACTCATCCGTTCGGAATCGCCAAAAATAAAAAATGCTAAAATAATCGCATAAATAGGTTCAAAGTTGATTGCTAATGTCACCGTAAATGCGGATAAAGTTTTCATTAAATGAACGATAGCCGAAAAAGGATAGGCAGTACAAACCGAGGCTAATAACAATAACCACACTAAATCCCAGCTTTTTGGAATAGGAAATGATGTAATCGGTTGATTGTTAAAGATAATGATAATGATCACCGGAATGAGTGCTCCGATTAGTTCATAAAAAGTGAGTGACAACGGTGATTTAGTAGAGGAGAACCGTTTGTTGATCACATTAAATGTGCCCGCCAGAAAGGCAGATAAAACACCGAACACAGCTCCTTTGAGATAGCTGATTTCAAAACCTAACATCAATGATAAGGTCACTAAAACGGCAATTCCCAGTAAGATTTCAAGCCATCTCGGTTTCTGCCTGTGAAAAATGGGTTCTAAAATTCCCACAAAAAGGGTGGAAGATGCCAAACAACTTAGGGCTATCGATACGTTGGATACTTTGATAGAGTGAAAAAAGGTGATCCAATGGATCCCCACAATGATCCCAACTGCTAAATATTGAATGATCTCTTTTCGGGAAATGGCTAATGTTTGCTTTCTGAGTTTGATAAACAGAAATAAAAATGGAAGGGTGAACAGAAGTCGATAAAAAACCAGATATTCCGCTGAAAACGAGATTAACTTTCCTAGTATTCCTGTAAAACCGAAAATAAGAACAATAATGTGTAAATGTATATATTGTTCCAGATGTTTGATTTTCATAGCTATTTAATCTCGAAAGTTTCTTCCAGATCCCAAAACCCACGAATTGAAATGGGTTTTTCAAAGAACAAAATACGCTCCGGTTGAAGATTTTTAGTGTAATTTCCGGTATCCCAGGTTCCATTTCCATTGAGGTCAAAAATTACTTTAATCTTATAATTTCCCGGATCAAGATGTTCGTATGTTATCTTTTCTTTTTTTGAAATGGTATTTTGTTGAATCAACTTTTGGTTGCCATCTAGAAGTTGAATGACATAATTAATGTTTTCGTCATTCACAAGATAGTCTATCATAAGATTGCCATAATCACGTTCCGTTTTCATCGTAAATGGGATAACCAATGAATCATTGGTCGTACCATCCCATCCGAAGAAAAGGGAATCTTTGAAAATAAGGATATAACTCTCTTTTGTCTCAAAGGCGTATGGAAGCGTAAAGCTTTTTATAAATCCGCCATTCACTTGAAAACGTTCTGTAATGGTGTCATTTGTTTCTTTCCCTTTTTTGATAATAATCGTTTCAATATTCTGATTCGATTTGATTGGATATGAGAAATTTAGGGTCAACGGTTTGTATAGATCTCCACTATTGTAAGATTGAATTCCCAATTTTTGTTCTGTTTTGTTGCGGGTAGAGCGAAAGGGTGGTTTAAATGGGGAAAGGGTAAGAGTGTCGGTTATATTCCATTCTGTAAGTTTCACTTGAAGCACTACAGAATCGGTGAAGTCTTCGTAAAAATAGTAATTTACAGTATCTAAACTGTTGTTGAGTTGCAGGTGATGATTAATATCAGGAGGATATAAAATGGTTGTTTTAATACTTTTTTCTGATTTGCAAGAAAGCTTTAAAGGGATTTTATAGGCCCCTTTTTGCAAATTGATCGGAGTTAATACTTTCTGGTTGGTATCTTTTGCATTAAAAAATGCTAAAGTGATCGTTTGATTGGTGTCGGGTGTTACCAACTCTTTTTGGAAGGCAATCCCTTCATTTTGTAAATCATAAATGAAGTTTGAATTGATATCTTTTAGAGCAAAAATTTTGTAGGTTCCCTGTTTTACATTTTTAAATTCAAAACGTCCATCATTATTGGATCTTGTGAGATATGTCGGACGCATTGTGTTTGGGAGAGAGTCAATATTTCTGTCATAAAGAAACACGAAAACCCCTTTTTCGGGTAATTCTGTTTCCGCATTTTTGATCATTCCCGATAATTGCAGTGTATCTATCTGGGCGCCTGTTGAAAAGGCATATTGATAAAAGCTTAAGACATTCCCCTCAGTATAATCTTTGATGGCATCAGCTAAAATGATGCTATATGTGGTGTTTTCTCTCAGAGTATCCTTCCATTTTATAACCAAAGATTTCCCTTTTAGCGTATAATCAGCGGTTGTTGAAAGGGGAGGAGAGAAGATGATATTTTCAAGTGGATTGTTGAGTGTAACAAATTCATTGAAAGTGATTTTGATCATTTTTTCATTGAAATTTACAACTCCGTTTTTAGGATTCTCCTTCACAGCAACGGGTGGGGTTGTGTCCTTAGGGCCACCAACCGGTGCGACTATCTTTGCACATCCCGTAATAAGTAGGGTAATTAGTATGAAGATCTTAATCCTTTCCATATTCTCGATTGAAACGCAAAAGTAACGAAAATTCTCTTATATTTGCGCTATAATTGATTAGAAATGTAATGAACAATCTATTACTCACTTTTGACTACGAACTTCCACTCGGCGGCGTAAAAAATGACTACCGTGATGCCCTTTTTGAACCTACAAATCAATTAATGGAGTGGGCAGAAACAGGAAACCTTTCTATCGTTTTTTTTGTGGATATCCTATGTTATGTTCAATGCAAAAAACTTCAAATTGATTATTTTACAGTTCCTTTTAAAAAGCAAGTACAGGAGATGATTCAAAGAGGGCACGATGTACAGCTCCATATTCATCCACATTGGCTTGATACTAAAATTCTGAATAATCATTTTGAAACCGATGCCCCTTTTTCATTAAGTGATTACCCGGATGAAGAAATTGATAACATCATTTCTCTGGCTGTTCAGGAGTTGACAAAAATAGCAAAGGAGGTAGAACCGAATTATCAATGTCTGGCTTTTCGGGCAGGAGGTTACAATTTTGGGTCAAAAATGGAATTGATCTGTCGTATTTTGTATCAACAAGGAATCCGCTTTGATTCATCAATTGCAAATGGATACTATTTTAAATCAGATACTTCTGAAGTTGATTATAGAAACTTTAACCCAATGCCTAATGGATTTGTTCCATTTTCCAAAAGTGATACATCTTCAATAAACAGATTATTTGAGATCCCTATCGCTTCCAAACCTAAGAGTTTATTTGAAATTCCTACATTTATAAAGGTTCGTTGGTTTGCTCATCGAAGTGTAAACCGGGGAATTATGATTCATACACAAAATAAATTAAATTTTTTATCAAAACTCCGCAAATTGCTCTCTTTTCGGATGTTCACTGTAGATAATCATACTTTTTCCCATACATACTTAAATTCCATTTTGGATCATCATTTCAGAAAATACCGAAAAAATTCGGACATCTCCTGTGCTTTAATCGGGCATCCTAAAGCTATGGGAGTGTACTCTTTTGAACTCTTGACGCAGTTGGTTCAAACCATTCAAAAAGAATCACGACAAAACATTACAATAACCAATTTTACCCTGTTGTATAAACAAAATATATACAAGATATGAAAATAATTGATTTTATATATAAAGTGATCCCCAACGATCTTTTTAGAAAATTTTCTAAACGGTACTATAAAGCAATCAAGAAATGGGGTAAAAAAATGACCGAACAAGAGTTTATCCATTTTCTTCATACCAAATTGGATGTTCAGAAAGGAGATGTTGTTTTTGTTCACAGTGCTATGAGCAAGATGAATGTGGCTTTTACACCCCAAAGGATGCTGGAGCTTTTGCAAGAGGCAGTAGGTGAGGAAGGTACCCTTTTATTCCCTTGCTGGCATTATATTGGAAGAGCAGAAGATTATTTAAAACACAAAGATTCTGTTTTCGATGTTCAATATTCAAAAACCACACTAGGCTTTTTAAATCAAATAGTAAAAAACAATCCCAAATCTAAACGCAGTTTTCACCCTACCGTAAGTGTTTGTGCTATTGGAAAGTATGCTGAAGAACTTACATCCTCACATCATCTTGATCCTTATCCTTGTGGCGAGAAAAGTCCGTGGTACCTTATGTTGAAGTATCCTTCTAAAATTATTGGATTGGGAGAAAAGGTAGTAAGCCTCTCTTTTGTCCATTGTGTTGAGGATGTGATGAAAGAAAGATTTCCAATTCAGACCCTTTCAACTGAAATGCTTACGGGTAAAGTGATTACACCAACACAAGAAACTTTGATGGTGGATACTTTTTATCCATTAAAAGGGATCAAACAAAGGGATGTGGTCTCCTTTTTTAGTAAAAATATTCCAAAATTTGTAGGATATCAGTTTCGCTACAGGGGCGTAAACTACTTTAGATGTGATGCTTTAAAATTGTACCAAAAAATGGAACAATTAGCTGAAAACGGAAAAACTATTTACCAATTTTAAAGATGAAAAGAGAAATAGTCCTTACTGAAGATGGCTCATCTTCATTATATGTAGAAGAGATTCAGGAACATTTTCACTCCCATTTTGGTGCCATTCAGGAAGCACAACATATTTTTATTCAAAATGGATTTTGTGAAGAATTGAAATCAGAACCAGATCAGATCTCCATTTTAGAAATTGGATTTGGAACCGGATTGAATTGTTTTCTTACAATTTTAGAAAGTATAAAAGATAAAACTCAAGTCTATTACGAAGGAATTGAGAAGTTTCCGCTTTCTGAAGCGGAGTATAAACAGTTGAATTATGCATCTGTTCATGATCCCCACCAACAATACTTATTTGATAAACTCCATGAACTCCCCTGGGAAGTACCCGTAACTATTTTACCAAACTTTAAACTTTGTAAACGGGAATGTTCATTCGAAACTACAATTTTCGATGCTAACAGGTTTGATGTAGTTTATTTTGATCCTTTTTCTCCCGATAAACAACCTGAAATGTGGGAGTTCTCTGTGATTAAAAAAGTATATGATTCAATGAAAAATAGTGCCATTTTAATGACTTACTGTACAAAGGGTGTCGTGAAAAGAACTTTTAAAGAAGTGGGTTTTAAAATTGAAAAGCTACCCGGCCCAATTGGTAAACGTGAAATTTTAAGAGCAACTAAAGTATAAAGGTTAAAATGGCAAATTCAATTCGTCATTTAAGAATCTTGAATATTAAATTTCATGAATAATTCCTCATTTTAGATATTATCTTTGTAATATTAAAAGTTCTTTGAATCTTTGGTGTATAAAAATCAATAGTTTTAAAAACAGATCATTAAAATATTAAAAGGATGAAAAGAGTATTTGTAACATTGGCCATTTTATTATTTGGAGAGATCCTATCTGCTCAAACATTTGTTGTTCCTAAAGATTTTGTGCTCAATAGCCCACAAGATTTTCGACAATATGAACAACAAATAGATCAATGTATTGATTATTTGTATCAAACTCCATTGAATAAGCAAGTTGCCAATCGTCAGAATGCCTCCGATTTTTTTATCAAATGGATCTACGGAACTCCCGATATTTCAGTGGTTGTTTATAAAAAGATCATTCCGTTTATCGACAATAAGCCCCTTTTTGAAATCTTTTTATGTGGATATGTTAAAAAAGATTTTGAATTGAAAACAGATAAACAAACGTATGATTGTTATCTCAATGGCCTTATCTATGTGGTCAAATTTTATGAAAAAAACAGAAAGTTTGTAAGACGAAGTGCATCTATAGAAAAGTATACCAAACTTTACAGACAAGGCAAATTGGAAGGCTATTTAAAACAAAAGTTAGAGGAAATGTAAAATCTAGTAAGAGAATTTACTACCTCCAACAAATTCTCTCAGAATAGAGGTTCCGGGGATTAGTTCGTCTGGGATAGGCTTAAAATAGGATAGAAAATTCAATAATCTTGCTGCTTCGGCATATTCGGGAGATGTTTCCGGAACTTCCAATAATATCGGTAAAGCATAAGGTTTAAGCACTCCTAGTTCGTAGACCAGAGAAGTGTTGAACATCATATCTGCGTTCTCCTGAAAAGGAAAAATATTCTTTTCTTCCCCATTTCTTACACTTGGCCAACGATTTAATGTGTTAACAGCAGAATAACCACGATAATTGTAATCCCTGATAATTCTGCGGAGTAATCTATTGTCAGTTGTTGGAATTGGATTCATTTTGTCGATAGATAAGGAAGTCAATGCAGAAACAAAAATCTTGTACTTAGTACTTTCTTCAACCAATTCGGTTAACTTAGGATTTAAGCAATGGATCCCTTCAACCACTAAAATGGAGTTGGGTTGCATCTTGATTTTATGTCCAACCCATTCTTTCGAACCGCTCGTAAAGTTAAAACGAGGAATTTCAACCTCTTCACCATTAAGCAAATGGATTAAAGTGTTGTTGAATAGTTTTAAATCTATAGCTTCTAAAGCTTCAAAATCATAATTGCCATGTTCATCCAAAGGTGTATCAGCACGTTCAACGAAAAAATCATCTACAGAGATCTGAACCGGATGATAACCCAAGACACTGAGTTGAATGGAGAGTCGTTTACAAGAAGTTGTTTTTCCTGAACTGGAAGGACCGCTGATTAAAACCATTTTAGCGCCTCTTCGCATGATCTCATCTGCAGTGTTAGCCCAGATTTTTTCCTGTAATGCTTCAGTAGTAAGGATCAACTCGCCAATATCTTTTTTCTCAACCCTTTTATTTAAATCACTGATATAAGGGACTCCAATTCTTTTTCCCCAATCTTTAAATTGTTTATAAACCGTAAAGAGTTTAGGCATTTTACGTGTTTGAGGAATTGAAGTGGGTCTTTTCCGATTCGGAACTTTTAACAACAAGCCGGTTTCATAAAGCTCTAAAGAGAATAAACGAAGGTAGCCTGTTGAGGGTAACAAATGACTATAATAGTAATTTACAACGTTATCCAGTTCATAAACAGTGGTGAAAAACTTAGATTTGTCTAAGAAAATATCAAGTTCTGTATCAGTATAATTATATATTCTTTCATTAAATTCTTTTTCAGAAAGCACCTCTTTTCGGAAGAAAGGGTAGTTTGCTGCCACAATATCGTTCATCCGATGATGGATTTTTCCAACAATATCGGAATTTAAAGTAACTGGAAGGTTTTCTAACTCACAATATTTTCCACCGGAAATGGAGTGAAGTACATGAAGTACTGCTGAAGGATACAAATCATGGATCGCTTTATAGAGTACAAAAAACAACGAACGAATATACATTTCAATTCCATAGGTGCTACTCATATCGAAAAATTCTATCACACTAGGCTTGTGCACGCGATAACTTAAGCATCTTACTTTATGATTTACAAGTCCACCTAGGACAGGAAGTTCATTTTTAATGGCCATCAATTCAGCAATTTCCTTTAAAGTAGATCCATAAGGCACAACAACAGGCCCCTCAATATTCTTACAAAATACTTCAACAGTCATAGTTTTTTAAAATTAAAACGCAAAGATAATAAAAATAATGTGCCTTTTGCCTTTCGTCTTTTGCCTTTCGCCCATATAAAATATTTCTCCTATTTTTGCGTTTCTATATTTTGATAAACATTCAAACATTATATGAAAAAAATTGTTCTTTCCCTTTTGATTGTTGCTTTCTGTTC
>DAONEU010000094.1:0-1470 GCA_035403245.1 Bacteroidales bacterium
TACGAAAAAATACCTTTTGTAGGATCAAAAAAAATCACAATTTTCTAGAAAAAGGTAATAAAAATTGTGATTTTTTTTGGGGATAAATGGGGAGAGGGGATTTGGGTAAAAGAGTGAAGTGGTGAGGGGGAAATTTTGTATAAAAGAGTGAAAAAATTAGTGAGTTAATTCGATACAGAAACTCCGATCACCCCTTAAAGTAATGTTCCGAGATAATGTGGAAACAATGCAATTAAAAAATGAAAGTTTTCTAATATTCTGATTATAAATCAATTTAGAAATAGTCTTTCCACACTTTATCGGAACAGTTGATTTGTTGATAATTTTCTATGAATTTTTAGCATGAAATTGAATTATTTAACAAAAATATTTTGTAGATTTGCTTCAACTCTTTAAATACTAACATAACTCACAAAACTATGAAAATTCCCAACCTTTTCTCAGAGCAAAAACAAAAATTATCCCAATCAGAGCAAGATTTTTTCCAAAATCAAATCCATAATGAAAACAATAAATCATCATTTGATTTTTTGATTCATACTTTGCAAAATATAAATGGCATGAAATGCCCCCATTGTGGATCCGACAAAGTGATGAAAAATGGGAAAATGAAAAACAAAACGCCCCGATTTTTCTGTAACAATTGTCATAAAGGATACTCTTTATATTCCGGAACCTATTTGCAAAATATTAAAAAGAAGAACAAACTTTTCGACTATATTCCTATGAGAATGTCTGAAGAAGGGACATTAAGAAATTGCAGTAAGATACTTGGAATATCATTGGATACTTCATTTGAATGGAATAAGAAAGTATTTGGATCAATTCAAGTTAAAGAAGCAGGTGTAATGGATGGTATTGTTGAATTAATTGTTTTTCAAGATGAAATTTCCAGAAAAGGTGAAAAACCGGATGGGTTTTACAATTTCAAACCACCTAATCCAAATACTGATCCAAAAAAGAAACACAAAAAAGCCCCTAAATTGGTTAAACCAGAAGATAAAAGTGAATTGGTGCAGATGTCAGTCTTGTTTTCTAGAAAAGGGGATTTTGAAATGAATGTAATTCATTTAGGCAATCTTGATAAAAGTGAACTCAAAGAAAAGTTGTATCCCCGGATTAAAAAAGCAAAGAAAATTTTGATTGAAGATAATGCGGTTGTTAAATTATTTTTACAAGAAAGAAAACTAAGTTACTTTATATGTGATCGTAAAGAAAATGTAAAAAGCAGAAATAAAAATTTTGACGTCCAAACAGCTCAAACTTTATGCCAATACTTTACTTCGTGGTTAGATCGGTTTATAGGTGTAGCAACAAAATACCATCAAAACTATATGAAATGGTTTATGATGATGATTAAATACCGCAACTTTGATTTATCAGCCAATCACCTGGCAATTGATGGATTGCAGAATAAAAAAGGTAAGGTTGGATATAAAGAAAGTGTGATGTTTATTCAATAAATTTGCT
>DAONEU010000094.1:1570-7822 GCA_035403245.1 Bacteroidales bacterium
GGTAGCGTTAATTCTGATCCGTCTTTGGTATTATTTAAAAGAATACCGGTCACTTGTTTAATGAATCCTTTTTGTTCTCCCAGAATCTCTTTGGGTATATAGTTGAATTTTACTTCAATATTTGGTGTTTCTGACACTTTGTTTTGCATGGCTAAAGTTGCTCTAAACTCATCTCTACGATGGATAAGATAAACTTTGGCACACATTTTAGCAAGATAAGTAGCTTCTTCCAAAGCGGTATCTCCACCTCCGATTACAGCAACTGTACGATTTTTAAAGAATGCACCGTCACAGGTTGCACAGGTTGATACTCCGAATCCACGAAATTTGGTTTCACTTTCCAGTCCGAGCCATCTGGCTGTTGCTCCGGTAGCAATGATGACTGATTCAGCCATTATTTCATTTTCATAATCTACGATACAACGGAATGGTCTAGATGAGAAGTCTACTTCAGTAACTTCACCTGAACGTAAATCTGCCCCAACATGTAATGCTTGCAAGCGAATATTGTCCATGATTACCGGGCCTGATTCACCATGAGGGTAGCCCGGGAAATTTTCTACTTCGGTTGTGATCGTTAATTGTCCTCCAGGTTGCATCCCTTCATAAAGTATAGGGTTTAGTCCGGCTCTGGAAGCATAAATTGAGGCAGTGTAGCCTGCAGGGCCACCACCAATAATTAAACATTTTGTTTTTTCCATAGTTAAAAAACAGTAAAATTTAGTAAAGAAATATTTTGTTTTTGTATTACATGACTAGTTTAAAGCCAATTCCGTGAACGTTAATGATTTGAACATTAGGATCAGGAGCGAATAATTTCCTTAGTTTAGTTATATAAACATCCATACTTCTGGCATTGTAATAGCTATCATCTCCCCAGATTTTTTTGAGTGCATAACCTCTATCCAAAACATCATTCTTTTTATTGATCAACATCATCAAAAGTTCTGTCTCTCTGGTTGTTAATTTTTTCTCTTCTCCGTTAATAAGTAAACTTTGGTGAGATACATTAAAAACGATTGATCCTAATTGAATAGGTTTTGTTTCCTCCTCTTCAGAACCATAAGTTCTTCGTAAAAGTGCTTCCAATCTGGCCAGAAGAACCTCCATAGAAAATGGTTTTGTAATATAATCATCGCCTCCAATAGACAACCCATAAACCATATCTTGCGGTAAACTTTTGGCAGTTAGAAAGATGATTGGAATCTGTGTATCCATTTTTCTGATCTCTTTAGCTAAAGTGAAACCATCTTTTAATGGCATCATCACATCAACAATACAGATATCAAGATCTGTGGTACAAAAAAGCTCGTACGCAGATTCTCCATTTGTTGCGTGTTTAACAGAATAACCTTTAGCCTCGAGATAAGTGGTCAATACTTTTCCCAAATTCATATCATCTTCAGCTAATAAAATCTTTTTGTTCATACTCATCGTTTTTTATCTTTTATATGGTATTGAAATAACAAATTCACTTCCTTTTTGTAGTTCGCTGTTTACTGTTATATTGCCACCATGTAATTCTACTATTTTTTTAACGTAAACTAATCCTAATCCATGACCTTTTGTATCGTGTACATTACCTGATGACACTCTATAAAAGTCTTGAAAAATCCTTTTATGATTCTTCTTTGCAATCCCAATGCCATTGTCCGCTACTTTAATGTAAAGGTATCTTTTATCACTTTCTGTCCTTACTACAATATCAGGTGTGTCTTGCGAATATTTGATACCATTTTCTATTAAATTTACAATCACATTTTGCAAATGAGAACCATCTGCAAATATAATAGGATTTTTGGCATAAAGGTACTGCGAAATTTTACCTTTTTTTGAACCAATTTGTAACGAAAAATCTGTACAAATTGTGCTTATAAGTTTATGAATATCAATGTTTTCCTCATATATCTTCAATTGACCTTTTTTCAATTGGGCTAATTCAAGAATATTATTAACCATTTTTTTTAGGCGATTATTTTCATCATTTATGATAGAAATGTACGAATCTCTCAGCTCAACTCCGGATGCAATATCCGGATCGGACAGGGCCTCACATGCCAGTGAAATTGTTGAGATAGGTGTCTTAAATTCGTGGGTCATATTATTGATAAAATCATTCTTGATATCTGAAATCTTTTTCAATCTATACAGATGATATAATGTATAGAAATTTAAGAATGCAATAATAGCAATAAAAATGATAATAAGCGATGTAATCGCTCCCATTCTTTGAAATAAAATTCTTCTTTGATCCTTAAAATAGATAATGATATAATGGGGTGCTATAAAACTTTCGGAGGATTTTAAACTAAAAATAAACTCACTATTCAGAATAGTTGCCGGATCCACTTTTTGAGGACGTACAACAAATTGTGTTGTATATGAATTATATAATGCGAAATCAAAGTCAGCTTCAATATTTTGATCCACGAGAGATTCTTTAATGATTCTATTTAAATAATCTTTATTTAATAATAGAACTGTATTGGAATCCATTTCGATCAGGTTCACATCATCACTTTTGGAAACTTTTTGAAGAGTTTTGTTCATTTCATCATCAATCGGATACTGATTGGGTGAAAATGCCTTGCTATAGGTTGTATCAAAAAAGATGGTATCATTATGAGTAAGGACCACATCATTTTTCATATAACTAATGGTTGTTTTGATCACTCCAATAGGAGTTACCATAGCAGGATTTAATAAAAATCTTTTTCCTTGTTTTTGAAAAACAATATTATTTAGTGTATCTGTACTTTCCACAATTAAAGCGGATGGTAAAGTATCCCCTTTTAATAGGGCATCGATTTTGTTCACAACATCGGTTCCGGCAGATAAAACCTCTCTGGTAAAGATACTTTTTTGAACTTTCTCTGCATCTTTATACAACTGAAAAATAGTCAAAATCAAAAAGAATGACGAAACCACCAAAATAACACCGATAGATAAGATTACAATTCTTTTCATGAGATACAAAATTTAACAATGTCAATACCATCGGGATAATCCAATAATGTAGGTTTTTGGGTTGTTCCGAAAGGTGTGACTATTGAATGAAACGAATTGTTTTGATAAAAATCATGATCTTTAGCTACGGCAATACACTGAATATCATCAATTTCTGAAGTAATTCTTTGCTTAACCTGATCTATATGATCATAAAATTCATAGTTCAGAATAGCGATAGGTGAATGAAGTGCTTCATTTTCCACAAGCATTAAAGTACCGGCATCATAAAAGGTTTTTTGGTTCATTAAGTGCATCGTTTTTTGATACTCCAGATTATTCAAATAGAGATGATGGTCACAAAGATACGATGAATTTTGAATAATTGTTTCAATAAATGGAATAAAATTGTAATTTTTAGGTACAAATATTTTAGAAATGGAGCGACATCCTAGTCCAAAATAGAAAAAGATATCATCGCATAATCCATTTAATTCCTCATTTAATTCATCTCCTATTAAGATGGCAACACTATTTCTGTTTTTTCTAATTATTTTTGGATATTTAGAAAAATAATAATCGAAGTAACGAGACGTATTATTGCTACCTGTCGAGATCACTTTATCAAACGGATGAACATTGTTTTTTAATGATTCCGAATCTTGTAAAATGAAAATAAAATCATGAAAAGAGGGTTCAATTGTAATCAAGAGATCAGCAATAAATGGAAGCAAAATGGAATCATTGGCTGATAATTTTCCCAAAAACCGATTTCCGGTCACTAAAACTGAAAAAAAATCATGAAAAGCTGCAAGCGGAATATTGCCGGCAGAAATGACCAAAATGGTTTCAATTTTGTCACTTTTTTCCTCTAAAGTTGCACTATAAATATCTTTAAACTCCTGAATTTTTGGACTTTGCAACATATCGATAATAGAGAGTATCGCCATTTTACAAAAATGGGGTGTAAACCAGCGGTTCTTTTGGTATTGTTGTTCAATAGCATCCAAAAGTGGATTGTTTTCAATTTTTTTTTGTAAATCTATGGAATCCTCTTTTAGCAAAAAATCTAATTTATCTTTCAGTATTTCAAAAGCTTGAATTCTTTGCTCAAAAGTCATTTTATGTTCATTTTTAGTTATGCAAATATACAAAATAAATTTTTCTTATTTTTTTTGACGAATGTATTTAAAAAAGTTGTATTTTTGCAGCCTCAAACACGGGATATAGCGTAGTCCGGTTATCGCGCCTGCTTTGGGAGCAGGAGGTCGCAAGTTCGAATCTTGCTATCCCGACAAAAGCCACTCAACGAGTGGCTTTTTCTTTTTTACTATCTTTGCCTACATTTTCGATGTTAGAAAAAATGAAAACAAAACAATTTATCCCCATCACTGCAAAAGAAGTTGAAGAAAGGGGTTGGTCGCAACTGGATGTTATCCTCATTTCAGGTGATGCTTACATTGATCATCCTTCATTTGGAACGGCAGTTATTGCTAGAATCATCGAACAACAGGGATTAAAAGTAGCCATTATTCCACAACCCAACTGGAAAGATGATTTAAGAGATTTCAAAAAACTGGGGACACCGAAACTTTTTTTTGGCATCACTGCCGGTAATATGGATTCAATGGTAAATCATTATACTGCGACGAAAAGAATCAGAAAAGATGATGCCTATACACCCGGGAATACAGCCGGTTTCAGACCAGATCACGCGACTGTAGTTTATGCTCAAATCGTTAAAAAACTTTATCCTGATACGCCAATCATCCTTGGAGGTGTAGAAGCTTCCATGAGAAGATTGACCCATTATGACTACTGGGATGATCTACTAAAACCTTCGATCTTGGTAGATAGTCAAGCAGATTTACTGGTATATGGAATGGGAGAAAAGCCTATCATTGAGATTTGCAAAGCATTTCAATCTACTGATCCTTTAGAACAATGCAGGAAGATCAACCAGGTTGCTTTTCTATGTGATCATCCTCAATCTTATATTGCCCCTGAAGAACAGATTATCACGCTACAACCATACGAAAAAGAGCGATCTTCCAAAAAGGTGTATGCTGAAAACTTCGTTACATTTGAAAAGGAGACGAATAAAAGGGTT
The DNA here is from genome assembly GCA_035403245.1 of Bacteroidales bacterium. Taxonomy (GTDB): domain Bacteria; phylum Bacteroidota; class Bacteroidia; order Bacteroidales; family WCHB1-69; genus UBA5429. Next base: position 6,627 of record DAONEU010000094.1, read on the forward strand.
CAGAAAAAGATGATTCAAAAATACGACCGTCAGACGTTGATCATGAATCCACCTTTTGCACCGTTAAACGAGAGTGAAATGGATCAGTTTGCATTATTTGATAAAATGATGAATGCTCCACATCCTAAATATGCTAAAAGAGGCGATATTCCGGCATTTGAAATGATAAAAAACTCTATCACAATCCATCGAGGTTGTTTTGGAGGGTGTTCATTTTGTGCAATAGCGGCGCATCAGGGGAAATTCATCTCTTCACGTTCTGAGAAGTCCATTATTGAAGAGGTTCAGGATTTAACAACTCGAGACTATTTTAAAGGGTACATTTCCGATTTAGGGGGGCCATCGGCCAATATGTACAAAATGGAAGGGAAAAATCTGACCATTTGTAATAATTGCGCAAAACCCTCTTGCATCTACCCTTCCATTTGTTCAAACCTGAATTTGGATCACAAACACTTGATTCAACTATACAAAAATGCCAATTCAAATACCCGGATTAAAAAGATCACCATTGGAAGTGGTATTAGATACGACATGTTGATCACTAAAGATCATCAGTTTGATAAAAGCAATCATTTGTCTGAATATCTTGATCTTGTTGTCAAAAATCATGTTTCCGGAAGATTAAAAGTGGCACCGGAACACACTTCAAACCAGGTGCTAAAAATGATGCGGAAACCTTCATTTGACAATTTTGAACTGTTCTATCAGAAATTTGCACAGGCTAACAAACGGTTTCAATTAAACCAGCAACTGATTCCCTATTTTATTTCATCACATCCAGGAAGTACATTAGTGGATATGGCTGAGCTCGCTATTCATGTAAAGAAAACAAGAACCACCTCACAAACCGGCAATACCAATCTTTATGGTTTGGATACCGATCATGTTCAGGACTTCACTCCTACCCCAATGACTTATGCAACAGCTATTTATTATTTAGGGTTTGATCCCTACACCGGTAAAAATGTACCAGTTGCTACAACGATGGAAGAGAAGAAAAATCAAAACTTATTCTTCTTTTATCACAAGAAAGAGAACCACGAAACCATTCAGCGGTTACTCACAAAAATCAACAGATTAGACTTGCTCAACAAGCTTAGGAGCAGGGACTAGACAGACTACAGACTACAGACTACAGGCTTGCGGGGTACCTGGCCTCCGCCCTAATGCGATCCCAATTGGATACTGAAACC
>DAONEU010000095.1:0-7780 GCA_035403245.1 Bacteroidales bacterium
TGATCCGCTACCTCAATCTCTTTCTCCTTGATAACCTCCTCCTTGAATTGGTGAAAACTCTCGATAATCTCCGGTTGTGCAAGTACCTCTTCGGCAAAATCTTCTAATACAAACTCCTCTTTCTCTTTGAAATAATCTACAGATCGCTGCATCAGATCCACCTGATCCCCCTTCGTTACCTCAAATTGCTTAGGAAGCTCCTCTTTTACAAACTGATTGTAAATCGACATCACATTCTGGGTGTAGAAGTACTCATCCTCCCGCTGTTTGACGTGCAAAAACTGATTCATCCAGTACAAAGCTTCCGAATTTTTATTGGTATGGTCAACGATCGACATCATAAACCCCTTTTCCCTTTCGGTGTTGAAAATGATACACCCTTTGTCCAGACGATTGATGTTGATCCCTTGCTCCGCCTCGAAAACGAACTGTCCATTCTCGGTATGCACCTTCAAAAACACATCTTTGTTCTCAGACTTAAACAGTCCAATCGCATCGGTTAACTCTCCTTCCACTACACAATCCTTGAAAAAAACCACATACAACTCCCCACTCTTGATCTTGGGATGAATGCTTTGGTCATACAATGCCTTGGAAAGCAAAATCGACTTCTCAAATAAGGTCTCGGGCTGGTCAAAAATATTGCAGATATATTGGTAAACTTCATTGAATTTGAGATCGGTATCATGCGCAAATCTGAAGTATTCGGAAGATTTAAAAGGGGTGAGAAAGTAGGTGGTGAGAAGATTATTGATCGACTCATTGGTTTCAATCAGCTGTTTGGAGAAGTTGATTCCCTCTTCATTGTTTTTATTTCCCACATGATGAGCGGCAATTTTAGTGATGATAGCGTTATCGAAGTGATTCATGATGACAGATTTAACGTTTTTTTAAATTTTATATATTATTAAGTGCAAATATATAAAAAAAAGCGCTTTTTTTTCCCTATTTTTGCATATTCAAATTTAAAACATAATCAATGAGCGACGACAAAAAGATCATTTTTTCGATGGTGAATGTCAGTAAGACATTCCCACCCCAAAAACAAGTACTAAAAAACATATATTTATCATTTTATTATGGCGCCAAAATCGGTGTTTTGGGTCTTAATGGATCAGGAAAATCTTCCCTTTTAAAAATTATTGCAGGTCTTGATAAATCATTTCAAGGGGAAGTGGTGTTTTCACCCGGTTATTCTGTAGGTTATCTTCCTCAGGAACCTGAAATGGATGACACTTTAACCGTTAAAGAAGTAGTGATGCAAGGTGTTCAGGAAGTGGTGGATATCCTAGCTGAATATGAAGCAGTTAATATGCGTTTTATGGAAGAACTGACTGATGATGAGATGAATAAACTCATTGAACGTCAGGGAGAATTAACTGAATTGATAGAACATCACGATGCCTGGGAATTGGATAACAAACTGGAACGTGCCATGGACGCTTTGAGATGTCCCGAACCTGATGCCCTTGTTGCTAACCTTTCCGGAGGGGAACGCAGAAGAATTGCTTTGTGCCGATTACTACTCTCTGAACCCGATATTTTATTGCTCGATGAGCCTACCAACCACCTGGATGCTGAGTCTGTTCAATGGTTAGAGATGCACCTTCAACAATATAAAGGGACTGTTATTGCCGTTACTCACGACCGTTATTTCTTAGATAATGTAGCCGGATGGATCCTTGAACTTGATAGAGGCGAAGGAATTCCATGGCAAGGAAACTATTCTTCCTGGTTGGAACAAAAAACACAACGTTTAGCCATGGAAGAGAAACAGGAATCTAAACGGATGAAGACTTTAGAGCGTGAGCTCGACTGGGTTAGAATGAGCCCAAAAGCTCGTCAGGCTAAGGGAAAGGCCCGTTTAAATGCGTATGATAAATTGTTGAATGAAGATGTGAAAGAGAAAGAAGAAAAACTACAGATCTTCATCCCAAATGGTCCCAGACTTGGTACCCATGTTATCGATGTGGTTAATGTAACCAAAGCCTACGGCGATAAATTGTTATTTGAGAATCTGAATTTCTCTTTACCACCTAACGGAATTGTTGGGATCATCGGACCAAACGGTGCCGGTAAAACCACCCTTTTCCGCCTCATCATGGGTCTTGAAAAACCGGATTCCGGTGAGTTCAATGTGGGTGAAACCGTGAAAGTGGGTTACGTAGATCAACAACATGCTCAAATCGATCCTGAAAAGAATGTTTGGGAAGTGGTCTCTGAAGGGAATGAACAAATGATGCTGGGTGGTAGACTTACCAATTCCAGAGCATACGTTTCCCGTTTCAACTTCAGCGGACAGGATCAAGGGAAAAAAGCGGGTGTCCTTTCCGGTGGAGAAAGAAACAGATTACATCTTGCCCTTACCCTTAAATCTGAAGCCAACGTGTTACTCCTCGATGAACCTACCAATGATATCGATGTGAACACCCTTCGTGCGTTAGAGGAAGGTCTGGACAATTTTGCAGGCTGTGCTGTCGTTATATCTCACGACCGTTGGTTCTTAGACAGAATTTGTACCCATATATTAGCTTTTGAAGGGGATTCACAAGTTTATTTCTTCGAAGGAAACTTTACGGAATATGAAGAAAATAAAAAGAAAAGACTAGGGAACGAAGCTCCTCAAAGAATCAGATATAAAAAATTGGTTAAATAAAACCCTCTATGAAAAAACTACTGGGAATCCTTTTATTGTCCTTGTTCACGATCACAAATGGGACAACTTTTGCTCAAAATGATTTCGAAATTGCCAAAAATGTGGATATCTTTGTCTCCATTTTGAAGGAGTTGAACCTGAAATATGCGGATGAGATCACCCCAGGCGATCTGGTTAAGAACGCTATTGACGGAATGTTGAATTCTCTAGATCCTTATAGCGTTTATTATCCTGAATCTCAAATCGAAGATTACCGGATGATGACCCAGGGTCAGTATGGCGGAATCGGCGCCTTGATTCAACAACAAGGCGAATATGTAGTGATCTCAGAGCCCTATTTTGACACCCCTTCCCAAAAAGCGGGGTTAAGAGCCGGCGATAGAATCCTCAAGATTAATGGACAATCCACCGTTGGTAAAAGCTCCGACGATGTAAGTACCATCCTAAAAGGGCAACCAGGAACAACCTTGACTTTGGATATTGAAAGACCTTTGACCAAAGAGAAACTGTCATTTACCATCAAAAGAGAAGAGATTAAGTTTCCTACTGTTCCCTATTACGGTATGCTAACGGAGTCGATCGGTTACATCAAACTAGATCAATTTACCGATAAAGCTTCCTCAGAGGTGAAAGCGGCCTTTATGAAACTGAAAGAACAAGGGATGAAATATCTTGTTTTTGACTTGAGAAATAATGGAGGTGGATTGCTTCAGGAAGCGGTGAACATCATGAATATCTTTGTGGATCAAAACATCCTGATCGCTGAAACAAAAGGAAAAATTCCGGAACAAAACAATAAGTATTTAACCAGAAGTTCAGCCATTGATAAAGAAATCCCAGTTGTTGTTCTGGTTAACGAATTCAGTGCTTCAGCATCTGAGATTGTTTCCGGTTCATTTCAGGATTTAGACCGGGCAGTGATCGTTGGAAAAAAGACATTTGGTAAAGGGTTGGTTCAAAATGTGGTACCTCTAAGCTACAATACCTCACTCAAAGTTACCGTTTCAAAATACTACATCCCCAGTGGCAGATGTGTTCAAAATATTGATTATTTCAATAAAGATACCAACGGAGTCGCTCCTCATATCCCTGATTCCCTAGCGGTTGCATACAAAACAAAAAATGGAAGAACCGTTTACGATAAAGGAGGTGTAGAACCCGATGTTGTTACTGATGAGGTGGAAGCCAGTACCATTTTAGTCACTTTGGTGCAAAATAATCTGGTTTTCGACTTTGCTAATCAATACTTTGTAAACCATCCAACCATAGCGGAAGCAGATCAGTTTGTCGTTGATGATCAACTGTATAGTCAATTTTTAGCTTTTGTAAAAGGAAAAGATTTTAAATACAAAACTGAAACTGAAGATCTTCTGGAAGAGTTAATTACGGTTTCCAAACAGGAAAAATATTATGAGGAAGTGAACCCTCTGATTGAGCAATTAAAATCAAAAATTGTTCAGGAAAAAGAGAAAGACTTGTTGAAATTCAAAGAGGAGATCTCCCAATATCTGGCAAATGAGATTGTGGCTCGTTACTATTTCCAAAAAGGACGAATCATCAATCAGCTCTCGTATGATCCGGATATTAAAATGGCAAAACAAATACTAATGGATTCTGTAAGATACAAATCGATCTTATCCGATAAAAAATAAAACTGTGACACGAACCAAATTCCACGATCTCCTCTATATAGGGAGTCTATTGACTATCGCATTCTCATTGCCGCTGTCAATGTTCGCTATGACGATTGGAATTTGTGTTTTACTAGGCAATTCCATTTTAGAATGGAACTGGAAAGAGAAGTGGAACCGACTCAAAGAGCATAAATTAACTTTTTATCTCATCTCTTTCCCATTACTGTTTTTTATTGGTTTTATCCAAACCGACAACTTTGGATTAGCCTGGGACAGTTATCTGATGAAACTACCTCTTTTAATCATCCCTCTAGTGATTACCACTACTAAACCATTAGAAAGAAGAGAGATCAATTGGGTGCTGTTGTCCTTTATTGCTTCATTAATCATTGCTACATTTTACTCTTTTTATTACCTTAATACGCATGTAATCAATGATATCCGCGAAATATCCATTTTCATATCCCATATTCGGTTTAGCTTGAATATCGTTTTGGGGATTGTCATTTTAGCCTTTTTAATCTGGAATAAAGAGTGGAGACCCAAACGTATGGTCCCAATTTATGGTGTTTTATTATTCTGGCTGCTTTTATACCTGTTTATTTCACAAACGCTTACCGGAATCGTGATCCTTTTTATATTGGTTTTTGTGTTAATGATATACATTCTGATTAAATCTAAAAAAAGACACGAATACCGCATCATTGCAATCCTATTTTTAACTTTTATATTAGGCTTGATGGGGTATGTCTCCTACATCACTTACGGATATTTCCACAATCAGGATCAAAATGTTCCCCTTGCTCAGCTTACCAAAGCAGGAAATCCGTACCTGCATGGAACAGAATCCCTCGTGGAGAACGGGCACGTAATTGGAGACAATTTGTGCATGCCGGAGTTGCAACTAGAGTGGCCCAAAAGAAGTAAAGTGCCATTTGCAGAGGTGGAACCCGGATTGATACGTTATTTGAACTCTCTAGGACTCAAAAAAGATGCAGAAGGGGTTCAAGCTCTTTCCCACGATGATATTAAAAATATCGAAAATGGCTATGCCAACGTAGATTATACCAAAGGGATCGGATTAAAACGGTCGTTATATCCTACATTTTTCAGTTTAAGCTTGTACAAGAAATATGGAAAAATACATCAATCTTCCTTGTTGGAGCGGATTGAATTATGGAAAACAACTACTGTGCTTATCAAACAACATTGGTTGTTTGGAGTAGGAGTAGGGGATCATAAGCAAGAACTAGACCAGCAGCTAATCAAACAGAAATCGGAGATCACTAAAAAAGAGAAAGGGTGTCATAATCAATATCTAACCATATGGTTGTCAGGTGGAATTGTGTTATTACTCCTATTCTTAACGATGCTCTTGGCTCCGTTGTTTTTTAAAACACGATATCGTCTTTTATACATGATGTTTTTCATCATAATAACAGTATCGATGTTCACGGAAGATACGATCAACACCCATGCCGGAGTAACCTTCTTTGCATTTTTTAATTCCCTATTTTTGCTTGGGGTTGGACGGTTACCGGCTCCATCAGATTCAGAACAACAAAATAAGTAATTATTATACCATGAAAAATATAGAAATTGCTACACAAATCAAAGTTTACGCCGATAGAACGGAACTACCTGAAGATATTTTCAACCTATTAGAGGAAGCCGAAAAAGCGGCAAAAAATGCGTATGCAAAGTATTCCCATTTCAAAGTAGGGGCAGCAGTCTTGTTGAATAATGGGATGATCATCTCAGGAAACAATCAGGAGAATGCCGTGTATCCAACCGGATTGTGTGCTGAGCGAACCACTGTTTTCTATGCTTCCGCACAATATCCTGAAGTTCCGATCACCAAGATAGCCATTACAGCCATTCATGCTTCGAATCCCTTAACGATCCCGGTTCCACCTTGTGGCAGCTGTCGACAAGTTCTACTGGAATACGAAGAGAAGTTCAACCAACCGATCGAAGTGATCATGGCGGGAGAGAGCGGCGAAGTCTACGTAGTAGCCTCCGTTTCCGAATTGTTGCCCTGCACTTTCCACGGGGGATTTTTGAAATAGAGACCGCCGACTGCTGACTGACGACAATTTATCGGTTAAACAGAATCCCAACCTGCGCAGTTGGATTATAAAAAAGCTCTTTATCTTGAGTTCGTGATGTCAGGCAGATCGTTTGGAAGGTAAGTGATATTTTTGAAGTGAGGGCAAAGTCCACACTTAAAATGGGTGAAAATGTGATGACGCTATAATCAAAAAGGTAGGCACGATCGAGTGTCTGACCGGTTTGTTGTTCGATATGGAGGTTATCGATGCCTCCCATGCCGGCGAAGAGGGATGCTGTGAAGCGCCATCTTCCCGATTTAAAGGATCCACCTGCGAAAAGTCCCCCATAACCCAGTTTCATGTAAGAGTTTTCGGAACCGGATGAGGTGTAAAATGTCGTTTGACTACCACCGTAGATCCCGCAGGTAAAGTAGTCCCAAAAGTAGAATCTTAGAATTCCACCGATAGCGTTGCTATTCCCTTTGATTTCCTGAAATTCGTTTTCTGCAAACGTAAATCCCGGCTGATAAAACAGCATCCCGCCGCTATAATGATCTTTCTTTGTTTCCTGCCCTTTCAGCACTTGAATTGACAGGAGCAATATGAGTATAAATGGTATCTTTTTCATGGTATAAAACTTCCTTTTTGATGATTGAGTGGTATTTGACGCAAATATAAAGATTTTTTTTAAATCTTTTGGATAATCCACATTGGTGGCACTCAACTAGAGGGGTAGTTGGTCTATAGTTTATGAAAAAGAGCACATGAACAATTGAGCAATCCTGTTTCAATCATTACGATCATCGCGCCAGATTAATTTCTCATTGGTTCTGGTATCGAAAAAGTCGGTGCAAATACCATCACCGTTACCGGACATTCCACCATCTGGATGACAAATAAGATTACAGTGCTGGTCATATAATTCGCTATAGAAATCGCAACATCTTGCGGGAATGTAATATACTGTCTCACCGTTATATTCATACTGCCATATAGTAGCCGGTGGGTTCCAAACATCTTCAGATTTGATTGCTCTGATTTTATTTTTGATACCTAAAGGAGTGTCTGAAGGCACATCCAATTTTTCGCAGGAGCTTAATAGTATTGTTCCAATAATGGCAAACAATAAAATAATGGGGGTGATTTTTTTCATTTTATTACTTATTTATTTATGTTGATTCCAAATATTTTTTTATTTCAATTTGCAAATATAACAAAAGGTTTTGAATACGGATTATAAAAACAGATAACTAATAAAAATATTCGAAATGGGATCCTAAATTTAACAATTTTACTAATTGTTCCGATCCATTTTAACAAAAATACTTGATTTCTAAAATGGTATTCATTTGATATACAGATTTATAGAAAAATATTTCTTTAAATAAAAAATTACAACAATTTCCAATTAATTTTAACAGAAAATGTTCTGATTTAAC
>DAONEU010000096.1:0-3953 GCA_035403245.1 Bacteroidales bacterium
GGATCATAAGGGGTTGTTTCTGTGAAAGCACCTTCTTGTGAGAGCGATCCATACACTTCATCTGTAGAGATATGATAAAACCTTTTTTTAGAAAGATTCTCTTTCCATATAGTACGTGCAGCGTTCAGTAAATTAACGGTTCCGATCACGTTGGTGAAAATAAACTCCATGGGATTTTCGATCGACCGATCCACATGAGATTCTGCAGCAAGGTGGATTACACCGTCGAACTGGTATTCTTTAAATAGAGACAACATTTGATCTCCATCGACAATATCCGCTTTAATAAAATGGTAGTTTGGAAAGGATTCGATATCGGAAAGGTTTTCCAAATTTCCTGCATAGGTAAGCTTATCTAGATTAAAAATGGCATATTCAGGATATTTCTTCACAAAGAGTCTAACCACATGAGAGCCAATAAAGCCGGCACCTCCGGTAATCAATATTTTTTTCATAGAGTTTGTTTTTCGGAATAGAAACGCAAATATAGAGATAATATTTTAAAAAAAAAGGCGGAAAATTCCGCCTTTTTATATAATAAATTTAAAAAGGATTATTCAACAACGATTTTGTGAACTGATTTTCCTTTTGAAGTGATCACGTTCATCATGTAGATCCCTTTAGCAAGGTTTTCAACTGAAGTGTTATAAGTAAAATCACCGGAAACAGGAAGTGTTTCAGAAGAGATCACTCTGCCCATCATATCTATGATTTGGAAAGTCATATCTTCATTTAAAGTGGTTTTAACTGCAACATTGATATTGTTAGTAGCTGGGTTTGGATAAACATTGATATTTTCAATTCCACTGTTGTTATCAACACCAAGGATTGCATAATATTCCAATTTGAATCCGGTTCCTTGTCTCCAGTTATCAGATACAAAGTTTACTTGGAATTTACCAGCGTTAACATTAATGATTCCTGTAGGCAAATTTTTGATGTCGTATCTTCCCACTAATTGAGGAGTATTTTGGTTTGAAATATCTAAAATATCAACATAATCACCTTCTAAAAGATCAAATTTTGTGAATGCCATTGCAAAACCATTACAATAAGTGAAAAGTCTACCAATAAATTGACATTGTTTATCTGGTGAGTATTTCATATCAGCAGCAGCAGATTCATTTTTATCAGAGATAATACCATGAACTTGAGTTGCAGGGATTACAGAAATATTATTACACATTTGACTATTAATAGAAACAGTAGCGTCATAATTCATAACAAAACCATAATCAACGATATCATTTCCATTAGATGTAAAAGTAACTAAAACTGCAGAATTATTAACGGTAACAGAACCTGGAAGAGCAGTGCCGGTGAAATTGCTTTGGAATAATCCTTGAGGATCATTGGTAGATTTCATCAAATAGTTTCCACTATATTGAACTTTAATTCCGGAGGCAGTTGTTGGTCCATTATAAATAGTGATAATGTCACCATCAGCTTCAGTTTTAATTTTAGAGAAGTTAAAAGTATAAGAAGTTGCTCCAGGAGTTGCAAAATACCAAGAACGGTTAGAGTTTTTTTGATATTTTACATAACCTGAACCATCAGAAATTGTTCCTAAAGTTGCGGTAACAGTATCGATACTGATAGCAGGTTTTAAGATAGAATCAGCAACATTTGGAAAAACGTTAATAATAAGGTTTTCATCTTGATTGTAGCCATCTAGGTTTCCGAATGCATAGTATCCATTTTTATAACCTTCCCAACCGAAATTAACGTGTAAATATTTAGTAGCTGTATCCACAACCATATAACCGTCAATCATAAAAGCGTGTCCGTCTTCACCACTAATTGTAGCACCCATATAAACAGGCAGATTTCTATCTAATTGTGAAGTAATAGTGTCAACAAAAGCAGCAACAGATAAATCGCTTTTTCTAACATTTGCTAGGAATTGATTCATTTTAAAATTGGCTTTCAAAGCAGAAATAGCATTTAAGGAATTGGAACCTGAGCCATTGTTGCCATAGGACATAAAAGCAGAAACACCGGCATGATAGAACAATTCAGCTAACTCATTAACATAAGTATCTAAAATACCTTCATACATTGCGTTGTAGTTATAATTTGATTGACCGAAATTAACGGTTTGGCGTGGGTAAGAATATGGTGGATCAACATCTTCATCAACTGGAACATAAGATAAACCGCTATTTCCGGTAACAGGCCATCTGTGATAGAACATAAGGTTTGTCATATTAACAGCAACACAACCATTTAATGCTCTATAATCGCGAGATTGAGCTGTAACCGTTGTACTTGGTCTGGAATCAAATGGGCAATAAGCGTTATAGTATTTTTCTTGACTCCATAAAGTTGTAGTTAGAGGTTCAACCCCTGCAGAAGTTTTAGCTTGATTTGGAATGAAGTTTTCAGCTGAATAATGTGCCCATTCTGAAGAGAATCCTTTTGAAAGGGTAGGATTCTTGGTTATCGTAGAAATTTCATCACGATATTTTAACATGAAGTAATTGCTTTTACCATTAAGGTCAAAATTACTTTCTGCAGAGAATGCTAAAACAGGTTGAGCTGCTTCAGTAGCTGAAATAATAATAAAACCTTGGGTTCTAAATTGGAAGCAATAGTACAATGGATCTCCATTTTCATCAGTTTCAACATGAATCAAAGCAAAGTCAGAAGTGGTAAAATCATTACGATGAGTTAACTCAGTCATAAAGTTTTTAGAAACCAATTTTGCTCTATCAACAGTTACAACACCTGCACCAAAAGTGATAGTCACAACTGCCAACAAAATGAATAAAAGAATAGATTTTTTCATACAAGTATTTTTTTGTTTATAATTTCGTTTAAAGTTTACAAAAATATGAAAAAAAACTTTATTAAATGTGCATTATATTATTTTTATATTATTTTGTTTATGAGTGATATAAATCATTGGTGATGGTAAGGTTCATTCCTTAAAATGGTAAAACTGCGATACAATTGTTCCACAAACACCAATCTAGTCATCAAATGGGGAAAGGTCATTTGGGATAAAGATAGTTTTTGATTGGCTCTTTCATACACCTCATCACTGAAACCATAAGCTCCTCCAATAACAAAAAGTAACGTTTTTATACCGGAATTTAAGTTTTGTTGAATAAAAATTGAAAAATCTACAGATGTTTTTTCTTTCCCGTTTTCATCGAGCAAAACAACAAAATCACCATTTTCAATCTTTTTTAAAATCAATTCGCCTTCCCTCTTTTTTTGTTCAGCTTCCGAAAGTGATTTCGTATTTTTTAAATAGGGTATTGCAATCGTTTCAAAAGGATTATAAAATTGTATTTTTTTTATATAAAAATCTATCGACTTTTGAAACATTTCTGCATCTTCTTTTCCAATAAAGAGTAATTTTATTTTCACAATTTAGTAATATTTTAACTAATTTTTCCCCAATAATTGTTTTTATTCAATAAAGTAATCAAATAATCCCGTATAGGTTTATTTTGTATTTGAACAATATCCGGATCGACATTGAGCAATTCGATGGCTAGTTTTCTGGTGAAAGAGACTAACTTCTCATCCTGAATCAAGTCTGCCAATTTAAAATCTAATACCCCACTTTGCCTAGTACCCTGAATATCACCCGGACCTCTTAAACGTAAGTCAATATTGGCAATCTCAAAACCATCATTAGTCGCTACCATGGCTTGTAATCGTTGCTTGCTTTCCGAACTTAACTTGTTGCCTGCCATTAAAATACAATACGACTGATCTGCTCCACGCCCCACACGACCTCTTAACTGATGTAATTGAGAGAGACCAAATCTTTCTGCATTCTCAATCACCATAACAGACGCATTGGGAACGTCAATTCCCACTTCTATAACAGTGGTTGAGAGCAAAATTTGTGTCTTATTTTTCACAAAAAGTTGCATTCCCTGATCTTTGTCATCCGTTTTCATCTTTCCATGAACAACACCGACTGAAAATTGGGGAAA
>DAONEU010000096.1:4053-7765 GCA_035403245.1 Bacteroidales bacterium
GATATTTCATTCTTTTTCCACAATTTTGCTCTTTGCTCAACGCCAAACCGGTGCTGCTCATCAATCACTACCAATCCTAAATTTGAAAACTTAACGTTATCTTCAATCAAAGCATGAGTCCCAATTAGAATATCTATTGTACCGTTTTGTAAATCTTCGAAGAGTGTTTTTCTAACTGCCATTTTAGTGGATCCTGAAAGGTAGGCTACCTTTACCGGCATATCTTTGAGTAGTTTCTTGACCGATTCAAAATGCTGCGTGGCCAGAATCTCAGTTGGAGCCATCAAACAAGACTGAAACCCATTATCTTTGGCAATCAACATCACCAAAAGTGCAGTGATCGTTTTTCCACTTCCAACATCACCTTGTAACAATCGATTCATTTGCCTTCCGCTTCCTACATCGGTTCGAATCTCCTTAATGACCCGCTTTTGGGCATTGGTTAGATCAAACGGTAAATAATTTTTATAATACGTATTGAAGGTGTCTCCCACAATTCTAAATGGAAATCCAACACTTTTTGTTGTATTTATTTGTTTTATTTTCAACAACTTAAGCTGTGTAAAAAACAACTCATCAAATTTTATTCTCAACTTAGCTCTGGACAACATTTCGTTATCTTTGGGATAATGAATCTGTTCCATCGCCTCTTTTAAACGAAGTAACTTTAGTTTTTCGATATAGTTTGCCGACAATCTTTCGGGAATTACCTCTTTAATTTGATTGATGAGGGTAATCATCAGTTTGGCAATGGTTCTGGAGTCGAGCCCCCCTTTTTTAGCTTTTTCGGAAGTGTTATATAATGGTTGAAAAGCTAAGGAAACCGAGCTTTCTGAATGTGCCTGAGGATCAAGCAGATCAGGGTGAGTTATTTGCCATTTATGATTAAATTGGGAGGGTTTCCCAAAAACAATAAAATTTCTACGCTCTTTCAACAGATCCTCTACCCATTTAATCGAATTGAACCAAACCAACTCCAGTTTTCCGGTTTCATCATGAAACTGTGCCACTAATCTTTTGGCAAACTTTTCCCCCAAAACTTCATAAGAGGTGATCTTGCCACTGAACTGCAGATACGCTCCATCCGACTGAATATCTTTAACCTGGTAAATTTTGGATTTGTCAACGTGACGGTACGGGTAGTACTGGAGTAAGTCGTTATACGTAAAGATTTCAAACTCTTTTTTGAACAATTCAGCTTTTTTAGGACCAACACCTTTTAGGAATTCAATGGGTGTGTCGAGAAGATTAACAGTCATCATGACAAAGTATTTAGTGTGCAAATATATAAAAAAAATCGTGTATTTTTGCAGAAAAATTGTATGAATTTGATTTGGAAGCGGGTTTATGGTTGGATTGCTCAGGGAGTAAAAACAAGTCTTAAGATTTTTAAAATCATGATACCTGTTACCATTATAGTCAAAATACTACAAGAAACAGGAGCTATCGTATATGTTGGGGATGCTTTATCCCCCATGATGAGTTGGATGGGTTTGCCCGGTGAAATGGGTTTGGTGTGGGCATCTGCCATGATTGGAAATATGTACGCCGGTATGGTTGCCTATTTCTCTATCAGTTCACAACTCACTGTTGCACAGATCTCTGTATTAGCAACTATCATTTTGATCGCTCACTCCTTACCTATTGAATTGGCTGTTACCCGTAAAGCCGGAGCCAAAGTGATCCCCCTCTTTTTAGCCCGTTTTATTTTTGGGTTTATTGCTGGAGTTCTCCTTTTTCAGATATACAATCTCTTCCATTGGCTTGACTATGATCCCGGAATCATCAATCAACTGGTTCTCTCGAGCAAAAACGGTTCTTTTGGAATGTGGATTTTAACCGAACTGAAAAATTATGGCGTGATTTTCCTCATGATAACAGCATTGATCATTCTTCTGGATCTCTTGAAACAGATCGGTGTTATTGAATTGGTTAACAAAGGATTATACCCGGTTTTAAAAATCCTCGGAATAGGTAAAGAGGTGATCCCCATCACTGTTTTTGGAATCACTTTGGGATTAGCTTACGGTGGAGGATTGATTATCAATGAGGTGGAAAAAAATCAATTACACAAAAGAGATGTTTTTTACGCCCTGCTTTTAATGTCGTTAGTTCATAGTCTCATTGAAGATTCTTTATTGATGATCTCGATTGGTGCTCACTTTTCGGGAGTCTTCATCTTTCGTCCCCTTTTCGGTTTGTTGATCACTTTTATTTTCGTTTCAATTACAAAAAAATGGAGCGAAGAGAGGATGAACCGATGGTTTTATGCAAAAATTAATTAAGATATTTATACCAAATGGAACCCATTATTTTACATATAGAAACAGCTACGGAAAATTGCTCTGTCGCGCTTTCCAAAGGGAATCAGCTCATTGGAATCATCGAGGAATCCAAAGGATTGTCTCATGCTGAAAAACTAATCCCGTTTATCGACCAACTGCTTCAAAATGCGAAGCTAAAACCCTCCGACTTAAACGCTATTGCAGTTAGCATTGGCCCCGGCTCTTACACCGGATTGAGAATTGGAGCTTCTACCGCTAAAGGGTTGTGTTATGCGTTGGATATTCCAATCATCACCATTCCCACGTTATTAAGCATCACTATTGGTGCCATTGAAGATAAATTTGATTATGAGGGCCCATTTTTATTTGCCCCTATGATTGACGCCCGAAGAATGGAGGTTTTTACTGCATTATATAAACCCGATTGGGAGCTCAAAAATGAGATTCATGCCGAAATCATTGAAGAGGATTCTTTTACTGAGATTTTAGAACATAACAAAATTATTTTCTGCGGAAATGGGATGCCTAAATGTAAAGAGATCCTTTCCAAACATCCCAATGCAATTTTTTCAGATGCTCCTTTGTCAGCAAAAAACATGATCAAAACAGCCTTGCAAATGTTTGACAATGAACAGTTTGACGATGTAGCCTATTTTGAGCCTTTCTATTTAAAAGAGTATTTACCCGGAAAATCAGTAGTAAAAGGATTACGCTAGGATTATGGAAGAGCAAGAAGAAGAAAAAAAAATCACTAGAATTCTGGTCCTGGCAGATCAAACCGAATATGGAAATAGTGCTGTTGAACACGCTATTTTTTTAAAACATGTTTTTCAATCAGAATTGGAGATTCTAAGACCGGATTCCAACCAATCGAATAAAAAACTGTATCAATACGCTGAGGACACAAATACGATCTTAATCGTACTCAGTATTCCTGATGAAAAGTCGAAAGTTAAAACTTTTTGGACTAAAAAGAGGGGAATCCGATTCATCAGACACTCCAGAATTCCTGTTCTGGTTGTTGGAAATCAATTACCCAAACTTAATGCTTACGTTAACGTGATGTTACCAATAGATGTGGATCGACAAGCCAAAGAGAAGGCCATGTGGGCCAGCTATTTTGTTCGGTTTTATGCTAAACTGGGTGTTCGCGGCAAAATCCATGTTGTAAACAATCTGCATAAAGAACCGGAACTATCTACCAAGGTTTCCAACAACATTGAATTTATTGAGAAACTCTACAAGAATTTAGAACTTGATTACGAAATTCATTCTTATCACGATGTGTTTAATATGGATCAAAAATCTATTGAGGTCGCACCCGACTATGAAGCAACCGTAACTGTAATTATGATGACGAAGTTTTACTCGTTGATTGACCTTATCTTCGGCCCTAAAGAGACCCAAATTATCGGCAACAAAGAGGG
>DAONEU010000097.1:0-2325 GCA_035403245.1 Bacteroidales bacterium
TATCTGACAGAACCCATGAAAAAAATTAACTTTTTAGATGGATTTACCTTTACTATGGGGGGTGTAGTTGATGTTGTCTTTGTAGATTTTGGATATACTGCCGGTATTCAACGTCGATTTGCGGAAGGTCCAGTGTCTGGTACTATAATGCGTCGAGATCTTAAAGTAAGTTCTCACCTTTTCGACTTTAATTTTGGTTTTTGTTTGGCTGATCCCAATAAAAGTGGAATTTATGTGGGAGCCAGTATGAACATTGGAAAATTCTCAATCAAAACAAGAGTATCAGAAAAAGAAACGATTAAATCCGAGAATTATGTTCAAATTAATCCTGATGATGATCTGTTTTTTACTTTGGGTGTTTTTATGAAATTTTGTATAAAAAATCCTGGAATTTATATTCAGCCCTATTATCAGTTTCCTATGAGTCATATTTTTGATAGTGATATGACTGATGTAAATGAAATATTAAATCCTTATACATACGAAAACGATCCTTCTCCATTAAACATCAACAATGGAACTTTTGGTGTTAAGATAGGTTTTTCTATGCTCTCAAAAGAATAATAAATATATTTCAAACTTATGAATTTTAAAAACAAACTACTCCGATTTCTATTCAAGAGTTTTTCTCTCACAGCTGTTCTTTTCGTTTTTCAAGCGTGTTATGGAACCCCTCAGGATTTTGAACAAGATTTACAAATTGAAGGAACAGTAACTGATAGGTCCACTGGCAGTCCAATTCAAGGGATCAAGGTACAGGTTGGTGGAACATTACAATATACATTAACTGATGAATCAGGGAGGTTTTTTATGTATCGGTACAATAATCACTCCAACTTTCAACTTCAATGTTCAGATGTGGACTCAGTGGAAAATGGAAACTATAATGCTTATGACACTACAGTAGTCTATACAGCTCCTTATATGAACGTAGATATTGCTTTAGAACCCAGGTGAGATTTGTTAGAAAGAAATTAATTAGATCTTTTATAAAAGAGGAATCGAAAATTCATAAATTACGATATCTCTTTTGGGAGTGTACGCAAAGATGTAACTTATCTTGTATGCATTGTGGCTCTGACTGTATTAAAGAGAGCCAATATCCTGATATGCCCATAGAAAATTTTCTGAAAGTCCTTGATGACATTAACAGTTATCCACATGAAATGATTACTGTTAATATAACAGGAGGAGAACCTCTGTTAAGAAACGATTTGGAAAAGTGTGGATATGAAATCAGGAAAAGAGGATTCAGATGGAGTATCGTTACCAATGGATTTGCATACACAATAGACAGACATATCAGTTTGATGAACGCTGGAATGGGAGCTGCAACATTAAGTCTCGATGGGCTGGAAGAAAACCATAATTGGTTAAGGAAACACCCGGATAGCTTTAACAAAGCACTTGAAGCGATGAGACTTTTAAATAGGGAGAAACGATTAAATTTTGATGTTGTTACTTGTGTCAATCAACGTAATATTAAGGAACTGGAATCTTTATACCAGTTTTTAAAGCAAGAAGGTTTAAAAGCATGGAGGCTTTTCACTATTGCCCCAATTGGGAGGGCTTCAAACCATTCAGAATTAACCCTTTCAGGGGAACAAATTCAATATTTGTGGAGTTTTATTGCACAAAAAAGAAAAGAATCTACGATGGAGATCAACTTCAGTTGTGAAGCCTGGGCCGGGAAACTGGATCATAAGATCAGAGATGGCTTTTTCTTCTGTAGAGCCGGAATTCATATTGGGTCAGTCCTTATTGACGGTTCAATCGGTGCTTGCCCAAATATTGACAGAGCATTCGTTCAAGGAAATATTTATACTGATCATTTCATGGAGGTTTGGAATAATAAATTTAATTTATACAGAGATCGATCCTGGATGCAAAAAGGTATTTGTTGTTCCTGTGAAGGGTTGAAAGATTGTCAGGGGGGCGCTTTCCACCTTCGTAAACCCGGCTGTGAAGATCCCATTATGTGTCATTATAAGGGACTAAGGACAAAAGACTAAGGACTAATTTGCTTATTATCAAATTATTTTGTATTTTTGCACTCTAAAATCATTGGATGTTTAATACTAGTCTGGATATTGTGAAATAAAAACCTTAAAATCAACATTTTAAAGGTTTTTATTACATTTTTAAATCGAAATTATCTTTTCGATTTTATTACTATTTATTTTATTTATAATTCGAAACGTTTAAAAAATAGATCGTTTCATATATACAAAACAATACAACAATGAATAACGAACAAAACAATTCAAATCCAGAACAATCCATTCACAATTTCGATCTTAATATGATCTGTGACTATTTCTCAAC
>DAONEU010000097.1:2425-6256 GCA_035403245.1 Bacteroidales bacterium
ATTGCTGTGACGGAAGCCTCATGGTTCACAATAGAGCGACCACAAGAGATTGATCAATTCTGGATGGATGCTTATCCTGAGATTGATACGATTTCTAATAAGGTTCATCAAATGGAAGAGGCCGGTTATATTCCAATTTCCACTTTCGTATTACCTGAGAACTGCTGGATGGAAAATTTTTATGAATTACAAAAATCAGCTCGTGAGCTCTTTTTGGAAAAACATAAAGGGAACCCCACTGCAGAAGCTTTAGCAGCCAATGAAAAACGGGAATATGAATTGTATAAAAAATACAAAGCGTATTATGGCTATGTTTTTTATATTGGCCAAAAAATTTAAAATGGAATTCCTAAATTGATGGTCCAGGATTCTTCCTGGGAATCAAAAAGATGACCATAAACAATTCGGATGGGACCGATGGGGGTAGTTGCACCTATCCCCACGTGCCAACCGGCCATTACATAAAGGGTTTCAATCTCTTCAGGTAAAACGGTTGTGTTAGGATTAAAAAAGGCCATGGATTCTACTCCTGCTTGGGCAAAAATGTTTTTGAGAAACATGTATTGAAGAGAAATGCCCATTTTAGTATATCCATTGGTTAATACATGACCTTGTTGTAATCCCATCATGGAGACCTCATTCATTTTTTGCTGAAATTCCATACCACCAATGATGAATCGTTCACTTAAAAAGGGCGTTTTGAAGCTAAAACCAGCATTCAAAACGGGAATGATGGTGAATTTTTTAATTTTAAAGTATTGTCTGTAATCAAATTTAACGATGATGTTATATTTGGACAATCCCTCCGGGTATGCTAAACTTAAGGCATCACTCATTCTTCCACCAAACACTTGTTTAATATAGGTATTTAAATAGGTTCCTTTGGTTGGGTAAAAAGGATTATCTAAGTTGTTGATAGAAAAAGTGACTTGGTTATAATATTCGGAATATGTAAGGTTATTGATTTCGAAAACATATTGCATTCCATCTTTAAAAGAAACCCCATAATAGTTTCTTCCCATGCATAAATCCAGTAATCCATTTTTCCATAATCTTATTCTGCTCCCCATTTTCACATTAAAATTATTAGAAAAAAAGTACCCTAATGTATAGCTTGTATTGTTTGCATCTCTGACAACATTGGGCATTTTCGATCTATTTAAAAAAAGATCAAGATAAATACCGCCCCTTTTTCCTTTAAAAGGGATATATTCATAATTTAGTTGAACCTTAGGGAACTCAGATATTCCAATATTAAATTTCAACAAAGAAGAGGGGAGAAGCAGGTCAAAAAATTTGGTTCTTACCATTATCCCGGGACCTTCAATGCTACTTAGATTTAAACCAAGTTCAAGTTGTTTATCATCTTTATCAATAAAGGTAAAAATGAGAATATTTTTACCGTTTTCAGCGATGAGGTTATAATGTACCAACTTGAATCTAAGAATGTGATACAATTTATCTACAGCTTCTGAAAGTTGTGTATTATTAACTTCCATTCCCGGTTCAATATTACATAGATAGGTTAAGTTTTTTATAGAAATTTTCTCAGTACCAACAATTCGAATCTCATCAATTCTTACGGGGGTGTTAAGGTCCATTTTGATCCGTTTTTTGGAATGATTCTGAGTTTGACCTATCTGTTGTAATGTTTTGTATATTTCGGGATTACGAGCAGCTTCTTCTCCTAATTTGATCAACTCAGGACCCTTTAAAAAATTCTCAGGGCCAATTTTTGTTACTTCAGGAACAATATTTACAGCTAAAAGAGGAATTAATTCATTGGCTTCCTTAACACTTTGCAAAATGGCTGATCGCGTTAGGATATCAATTAATGTTCGGATATGTTTAGGATTTTTATCACCTTCATAACCTGTCAAAGAACCGATGATGATATCAGCACCCATCTCCTTACATTCCAAAATGGGATAATTTCTCAAAACACCTCCATCTACAAGAATCATAGAATCTAATAGTACAGGTGAAAAAATGGAGGGTAGTGACATACTACTTCTTACAGCCATTGCTAAATTTCCCCGATCAAATATTACAGGTTTACCGGAAACTAAATCGGTAGCGACACACTTAAAAGGGATTGGAAAATCATTGAATGTTGAACTTAAGTTACTTTTCCATGTCAGATTTTGTAAAAGACTTAGTACCTTTTGACCTTGAATGATCCCATTGGGTAATGTGGGCAATTCGGTGAATGACAAACTCATTTTTAGGGGGAGTTCAGGGTAGTCTTGTTTCCAAAAGATGTCAATCTCTTTATAGGTCATTTCATCTGACATAATATTGACCCAATCCATATCCACCACCAATTTTTCAATTTC
This sequence comes from Bacteroidales bacterium, assembly GCA_035403245.1. Lineage (GTDB taxonomy): Bacteria > Bacteroidota > Bacteroidia > Bacteroidales > WCHB1-69 > UBA5429. The sequence continues at coordinate 4,762 of DAONEU010000097.1, forward strand.
GTCGGGAGAATATCCTAGAGAATAAAGCGCCCCAATAATGGATCCCATACTTGTCCCGGTAATATAATCCGGAATGATTCCACACTCTTCCATCACTTTTAAAACACCAATATGGGCAATTCCCCTAGCGGCACCACCACTTAAGACCAAGCCTATTTTTGGTACTGGAATAATTGTGTCCTCGCTTATAAGAGGTACTTCAGGCTTAACAAAATTGGTGTCCTGAGCAAAAACAGATTTTATATTGAGCGAGAAAATAATGAAAACAAAACAGACGAATAAATATTTTTTCATTTCTAAATCAAATAGAATATTATTTTGCAAATATAAGCAAAATCTAGTGAAATGGAAAAAATAATGGAGAATTTGAATTTGATTTATGAAATCAACTTTTGGATCTCTTTATAGTGAAGCACCTGAACTCCTTTTACTTTTTCAGCGTTTAGAACCATCGCTTTGGCAACCGATTTCCCTTGAATCGGTTTATATTTTGATGGAAATAAAAATGCAAAAATGGGGAAAATATATGATGAAACTTTTTCAGCCAATCGAAACTCTTCCCTTTTACCTAATAACATGGAGGGTCTGAAGATTCCGATTTGAGGAATGGCAAATTGAGCAACCTCTTTTTCCATTTCCCCTTTTAATTTCAAATAAAAATTGGAACTATTCTCATCAGCTCCAATTGAAGAAACAACGGCAAAGTATTCAATTCCCATGTCAAAGCCAATCTGAGCCGCATCAACTGGTATGTTATAGTCCACTTTCCTATACAAGTTTTTATCTCCATTTACTTTTTTATTCGTAGTTCCAACTGCACAAAATAAGTGCTGAACACCTTCCAAAGCATGTCTTAATTCATTCAGATTTTTAAAATCAATAACCATCTCTTTGATTTTATCATGAACTTGATTAAGGGGTCGTCTGGTAATGATTCTAATTTCAGAATATTTTTTATTTGCAATAAGTTCGTTGATGATCTCATTTCCAATAAGACCCGAAGCACCCAATACAGCTGCGATTTTAGTTTCCATAATATTCCAATTTACTTTTGCTTCACTTCAGAGATGATTACAACATAATTTTTACCATATTTTTTAGCACATTTTGGGCAAGTTGTATACCACATATACATTTTTTCTATCGTTAGCCCTTTTAATTTTGCCAATGCTTCATACTCTCTACACCACTTTTCCGTCTCATTGAAAGGCCCTTCATAAACTTTACTGAAAAATTTACCTGAGAATTTTACATTTTCAAGAGATGGAACCTCTTTATCTACAGCTAAATATATATTCATATTCCATTTTGAAGTATGATCAGATAAACCCAGCCAATCAGGGATTGATGCCTGATGAACATCAATTTGTTCACTTAGTTTATTTATCACTTTACCAAAACCTAATGGCATGTAAAAAAATGTTTTTACTTTACCTTTTACAAACATTTTGTTATCCCATTCAAAGATTTGATTATCCCATTGTTTTGGAATAAA
>DAONEU010000097.1:6356-7719 GCA_035403245.1 Bacteroidales bacterium
TTAATTAATTTTCACAACTTTGTTTATATAATTTTTTTCATTATAAATTGTTTTTATAAAATAAATTCCATCCGGGAACCGGGTTAGATCAATATAATCTGATTCATAATGAGTTGACAAAAGTGTTCCGGTTGCATCATACACCATTATTTTTTCCACTTGATGATTTATTTTAATAATATTTTGTGTTGGGTTTGGATACCATTGAATCGTATTAGAGAAATTATCAATCGATTCTTCGCACGACAATCTATTGATATAGGTCCAGATTTGATTGTTTAAAAGAAAGGAAACATCTGTAGATTCAGGAGAATCTCCCAGTCTAATCCATACCATATTTAAACTTGGAATCACATTAATAAATTGCCCGTTTTTACCCAGGGCTGCAATCATATCTGATGGTGCATCGGGAGCCATGAAACCGGGAAATACAAACGGACTTTGGGGAATCATAAATGAGGATTTCCCATTCAACCACCATAAATATCCATAAGATAAGTTTAAACTTTGAGAAGTGTTCACCATTGCATTATAATAGTTGGTGTCCGTAAGGATTGGTGTTGTATTCCAAACCCCCTTGTTCAGAATTAATAAACCAAACCTGGCCATGCTTCTGGCATTACTGTAAAAAACATTGTTGTAACCTGAAGGGACAAACAAACCGGTCATGCCGGTAATATTTTTTAATTTTTGAGTCGTAAATTGATTCAGAGTAACACCGGTAGCAGTTTCTATTAACTGATCCAACAGGGTATAAGGTGCATTATGGTATGCCCACCGGGTACCTGCTTCTGCTTTAAAAATCAGACAACTATCATCAGTACAATTAGGATCGACAACATCATCATCCAATCCTGTTGTCATGGTTAATTGATGACGAATCGTGATTTTTTCTTCCTGATCAGTGGAACAAGCAGTCCATCCGTTTCCAAGGTATTGTGATGTTGTATCGTGTATAGTAAAGAAATGTTCTTGTTGCGCAATTCCAACGAGAAATGCGGTCAGGGATTTTCCCGCTGATGCCCAATACCAAACGGAAGAGGTGTCAAAATTGTTGCAATAGTGTTCCAAAACTATTTTTCCATCTTTCAAAAGTATAAAAGCTTTACTATTATTGACTTCTAAGAATTGATAAAGAGAATCTATTGATTCCGGACACCAATTGAGTGATTGAGGTGAAATCGTATTCCATTCAGATCCGTTGACGGGAGGAAAATATAAATTTTGTGCCAAACAAAATTGTAAAATATTGAAAAATAGAGTTAAAACAATATATTTTTTCATCTATTTATATATTAGTGGGCAAATATAGTAAAAAAAAGAATAACATCATAAAGCAACCTTTTTAAATTTTGGTGTTTAT
>DAONEU010000098.1:0-7622 GCA_035403245.1 Bacteroidales bacterium
TGCTAATTATGAGTGAAGTTTGAAAATTGAAAAGTAAAGAGATTTTCCTATTTTTTATTAGTGAATTCAGGACATAATTTTTCGCGAATTCGTGGCGACATTTTTAAAATCTAGTTCATTTAAAAATTGTAAATTTGCACCAAATATTGTCACCATGAAAAAATGGATCTTCCCCCTTTTGCTGTTATGCGGATTTATCAATCTTTCCGGTCAATCACTCCTTTTTAATAGGGCAACTTCTGAACATACGATCGTGATCCCTGCTCAACCTTCAGAAATTGAACTTTATGCTGCTTCTGAAATGCAGAAATTTCTAATCTATTCCTGTGGCGCTACACTCCCTATTAAAACAGAAGATCAAACTGACTATACCAAAGCCATTTACATCGGAAAAACCAAAAAGGCGGAACAGGTTCTCAAAAATAGAGATCAAATTGTTGACGATGGATTCATCAAATATTCTGATCGTACTGACCTTTATATCTACGGAATCAAAGGAAAAGCTGTTTTGTACGGTGTATATGATTTTTTTGAAATACAACTCGGTTGTCACTTGTATACTCCTGATGCACTGGATATTCAACAATATGGGTTCTATGTTTTGCCATCCATCAATGAACTAAAAAATCCAAGTTTTAAATATCGGGAAGTTTTATATTACTATCCTAACCACTCTGAACTTTACAAAGACTGGCATCGCTTACAAAATCGGGAGGATATTCAGAAAAATTGGGGCATGTTTGTGCATACTTTTGAAAAACTGATCCCCATTGAAACCTATTTTACAGAGCATCCCGAATGGTTTTCAATGATTCATGGTAAAAGGATTAAGGATGGTCAACTTTGTTTGTCAAACCCTATAGTTTTAGAAGAGTTATGTAAAAATTTAAAACTCGAGATAGATCAAAATCCGGAAGCGCTTTATTGGTCTGTCTCAAATAATGACAACGCGAATAACTGTACCTGTGATGCTTGTCATCGATTGGATTCCTTGTATGGTGGACCAACCGGAACACTCCTTTATTTTATCAATCAAGTTGCTGCACGATTCCCTGATAAACAAATCTCAACCTTAGCATACCAATATACACGGACTCCTCCCAAACGACTTATTCAACCGGCTGATAATGTGAATATTATGTTCTGTTCTATCGAGTGTGGACGGGAGATGCCGATTGAAACCAATCCTAAAGAGCAATCTTTTGTGAGCGATATGATCGGTTGGAAAAGGATCACCAACAACATATTTTTATGGGATTATGTCGTGCAATTCCGGAATATGATGAATCCGTTTCCTAATCTGCATGTGTTACAACCCAATTTGCAATTCTTCCAAAAAAATGGGGTGCAATTGATGTTTGAACAAGGGACCGGTGCCAATAATAAAACCTCCTGGATGGAGATCCGTACCTATCTGATTGCTAAATTATTATGGGATGTTAATGCCGATGTTGACAAAATAATGGATGAATTTATTACCGGGTATTACGAGAAAGCGGCCCCTTTTATCAAGCAATATTACACTTTAAATGAGCAAGCTGTTATTCAATCCGGAAAAAGACTAGATATTTACGGGTATCCTATTGATGGTGCGGATTCCTATTTAACCCCTGCTCTGATTCGTCAATATGATAGTTTGTTTGTTTTAGCATATCAGACAGAAGATAAACCCTCCATACAAGAGCGGATCAGATACTTACAACTTTCTCTTGATTTTGCTAAGATTGAGCTATCTATGAGTGAAATTAGCCCTGAGTTATCTTTATTCACCATCCATAAAGGGGAGAAAATCGTTAAAAAAGAGATGGTCGAATTTGTAAATCGATTTGTCAATGATTGCAAAAAGTTTGGTATTGAAAATCTGGAAGAAAGTGGATACACTCCTGAACAATTCAGAGACAATGTGCTTAACTTTATCTCAAAATCTACTACTAAAAATTTAGCCACAGGAAAAAAAATAAATTTAAAATCAACATTTAGCGAAAAATATAACAGGGGTGGTGCAGAAGCTTTGATTGATGGGAATTTTGGTGTGTTAAATTACAATCAAAACTGGTTAGGGTTTCATCAACAAGATTTTGAAGCTATCATCGATTTAGAGAAAAAAACAACCATTAATCAAATCAGTATTGATTTCTTTTTATTTCCCCTTTCCTGGATTTTTGTTCCGGAAAAAGTAGAGTTTTATATTTCAAAAGATGGAAAAAAATGGGAAAAAGTATATGAAGAGTTATATACAAATCCTGAAATTTTAGCTAAAGCTTCCATTAAAAAATTTGAAAAAAATGGTATCCAGAAAGAGGCAAGATACATCAGAGTCAAGGCAAAAGCGATCAAAACGAACCCGGAATGGCATAGAGGATATGGTCAACCCTGTTGGGTTTTCACTGATGAGATCCTGATACAATAATCCTTTCATTTTCAGTGTTATATCGAAAATACTCTATTTTAAATAGTTAAACGATAAACTCTTACGAATGAATCTGTTTTTTTTGTATATTTGCACCCTAAAACATGATAGATAATTAATGAACAATTTACTCGAAAAATTAGAAGCAATTTATAACAGGTGGTTGGCTATAGCTGATGAGATTGCACTTCCTGATGTAATGTCTGATATGAAGCGTTATATTAAGCTTAATAAAGATTACAAAGATTTACAACCTGTTATTGAAGCCTACAAAGAATACAAGAATATTATTGAAAACATTGCTAATACCAAGGAGATCATTTCTGTTGAAAAAGATGATGATTTCAGAGATATGGCAAAAGCGGAATTGGATCTATTCTTAGAAAAGAAAGATGAGTTAGAGGAGAGTATCCGATTATTATTACTTCCATCTGACCCACAAGATAGTAAAAACGCGCAAGTTGAGATCAGAGCAGGGAGTGGTGGTGATGAAGCCAGTATTTTTGCAGGAGATTTATACCGAATGTATCAACATTTCTGTGATCAAAAAGGTTGGAAAATTGAAGTATTATCGATGACTGAAGGAACGGTAGGCGGCTTTAAGGAGATAGTTTTTGAGATCTCCGGTGATGGCGTTTATGGTTTAATGAAATATGAATCGGGCGTTCACCGTGTTCAACGTGTTCCACAAACAGAATCACAAGGGCGTGTTCATACTTCTGCAGCATCTGTAGTGGTTTTACCTGAAGCTGACGAGTTTGATATTGATTTAAAACAAAGTGATATCAGAAAAGACACCTATTGTTCCTCCGGACCCGGCGGACAATCGGTAAATACAACCTATTCTGCAGTGAGATTAACGCATGTTCCATCAGGTATTGTTGTGGCTATTCAGGATGAAAAATCACAGCTTAAAAATTTAGAGAAAGCGATGAAAGTTTTGCGAACCCGTTTATTTGAGATGGAGTATCAAAAATACTTGGATGATGTAGCTTCTAAAAGAAAAACTATGGTTTCTTCCGGTGACAGATCAGCGAAAATCAGAACTTACAACTATCCTCAAAACAGGGTAACCGATCACAGAATCAATCTGACGATGTACAACTTGATTGGATTTATGGATGGAGCGATCGAAGACACTATTCAAGCACTACAAGTAGCTGAGAATGCGGAACGATTGAAAGCAGCGGTGGAAGTGTAAATTCGACTATTGACATTAAAAAATAACAATTAAAAAAATTACGACTATGGCTTTAGAAATTAATGGTGCAAATTTTGCAGAGATTACGAAGAGTGAACAATTGATCGTTATTGACTTTTGGGCACAATGGTGTGGACCATGTAGAGCATTAACCCCCATTATTGAGGAGGTTGCTCATGAGTTTGAAGGAAGAGCGATCATAGGAAAATGTGACACTGATTCCAACAATGACATTGCAATCCAATTTGGAGTACGCAACATCCCGATGTTAGTATTTTTAAAGAATGGAGAAGTAAAAGATGTTCATGTAGGTTTGATTAAAAAACCGGAATTGGTTTCAAAAATTGAAGCGTATTTATAAAAAACAATATTCACCTAAAAATTATTATTATGTTTAAAAATCATCCAAAAGGACTATTCGTAGCCTTTTTCACAAACATGGGAGAGCGATTTGGTTTCTATACCATGATGGCTATCCTTGTTCTTTTTCTTCAAGCCAAATATGGTTTGACTGAAGAAGCTGCCGGCGGATATTATAGTTGGTTCTATTTTGCAATTTATGCACTTGCTTTAATTGGTGGTATCTTAGCAGATAAAACTAGTAAGTACAAAACGGTTGTTCTTTTTGGACAAATTATCATGTTTGCAGGTTACCTAATAATTGCTTTACCGGGAATGTCGTTGACTATGTCTTTAGTCGGATTATTTACCATTGCATTAGGGAATGGTCTTTTCAAAGGTAATTTACAGGCGATTGTAGGGCAACTTTATGATGATCCCAAATATTCCAGTCTAAGAGATTCCGCTTTTATGGTATTCTACATGGGTATTAATATTGGAGCATTTTTCGCACCATTTATTGCAACAGGAATGAGAAACTGGTGGTTAAAATCAAACGGTTATCTACATGATGGTGGTCTTCCTGCACTTTGTCATAAAATGGTTGATGGAAGTTTAGTTGATGTAGCTCAATTACAAGAAAAAGCTAACGCTGTAATGATAAACAAACAACCTGTAACTGATTTAGCAGCTTTTGCTCAAGACTATATTGATGTATTTGCAAGAGGATATAACTGGGCATTTGCTATTGCTGCTGTTGCAATGGTTATTTCGTTATTAGTTTATGTTATTTTTAACAAATATTTACCAAACAAACAAAAAGTTGTTGTAGAAAAAGCTGAAAATCAACCTATTGCAAAAGGAAGTTTCCTTGCTCCTGCTCTTGCTATTTTAGGATTAGGAATTACCACTGTTATTATTATGATGATTGGTAAATTAACCGGTTTAGCACAATTTGATTATAAGTTTGGTCTTGCAGTTGGTTTATTCGTTGCTTTTGTAACCTATATGTTCACTGTTTCTACAAAAGAAGAAAAACCAAGAATTGTTGCATTAAGTCTTGTTTTTATTGTTGTGATTTTCTTCTGGATGTCTTTCCACCAAAACGGATTAACCTTGACATTATATGCTAGAGACTACACCGTTACTAAAGTTGGTCCTTTTACATCTTTATTCTTTAGTTTAGAGTCAATTTTATGTGTCATTGCGACTATCGCAGGTGCTTTCATTGCTCTATCTAATGTAAAAAACATTAAAAGGTTACTCTTTGGTGCTCTAGGATTCCTTGTATTTGGTGGTCTTTGTTTCTATTTCGTTTCAACAGCTTCAGCAGAAAATTCAATTTCACCTGAAGTTTTCCAATCATTTAATCCTCTATTCATAGTAGCATTAACACCATTAGTAATGGGCTTCTTTAGTATGTTAAATGAAAAAGGTAAAGATCCATCAACTCCAAAGAAAATTGGAATTGGGATGATTATTGCAGCAATTGGTTTTGTTGTTGTTTTGATTTCATCACTAAATTTAGTTTCTCCTCACCTTCTAGACGGAAGAGTACCTGATGAAGCAATGAGAGTTTCACCTTATTGGTTAATGTCAACTTATCTTGTATTAACTATTGCTGAGTTATTCTTAAGTCCAATGGGACTTTCATTTGTATCTAAAGTTGCTCCATCACGTTTCCAAGGTTTAATGCAAGGAGGTTGGTTGTTAGCAACTGCTGTTGGTAATAAATTTTTATTTATTGGAAGTTTATTATGGGGCAGAATCGACCTTTATTTGTTATGGGGATTATTTATTATCTGCACCATGGCTTCAGCAATCTTCATTTTCTCGATTATGAAAAGATTAGAAGCTGTTACCAAATAATGATTGATTAAAATTCTATAAAAAAGAGCTGAACCAATTTCAGCTCTTTTTTGTTTAAAAAAAACCTTAATGAACAAAAAGATTCTTCGTTTAGCAATTCCTAATATCATCAGTAATATTAGTGTTCCCTTGTTAAGCATGGTTGATTTGGCCATAGCAGGTCACATGGGATCTATCTCCTTCATTGGAGCTGTTGGGGTTGCAGGGGTTATATTCAATTTTATTTACTGGAATTTCGGTTTCCTTCGAATGGGAACAACCGGATTAACCGCTCAGGCATACGGGGCAAGAGATATGGAAAAGAGCGTTGAGACGCTGGTTCGTTCTTCTTTTATAGCCCTGGGAATAGCATTAATACTCATTATAGCTCAGAAATGGATTCTTCAATTCTCCTTCCACTTTATTGATGTCACCGATGCAACCCGAGAACCGATTAAGCAATATTTTTATATCCGGATATGGTCTGCCCCATGTGCTTTGTTGCTATATGCCTTCAAAGGATGGTTCATTGGGATGCAAAATTCAAAATTTCCGATGATTATTGCAATCATTACCAACATTTTAAACATCGTGTTTAGCTTGTTATTTGTATATACGTTTAAGTTTAATTTTAAAGGAGTCGCTTTAGGAACCGTTGTTGCTGAATATTCAGGATTATTATTAGCTCTTATTTTATGGTTCACCTATTATGGAAAACTAAAAAAATATATCAACTGGACTCAAATTTTTGTCAAAGAAAAATTATTACAATTTTTTAATGTCAACGTCAACATATTTTTAAGGACATTCTGTTTGATTTTAGTATTTACAAGTTTTACCACATTTTCCACCAAATCTGGAGATACTATATTAGCTGTCAACACTTTATTGTTGCAATTATTCACTTTATTCTCATACATCATGGATGGTTTTGCCTATGCTGCAGAATCTTTATCCGGGAAATATATTGGAGCAAAAAACAACTCCCAACTCAGAATCTCGATTAAGTATATTTTCAGATGGGGATGGATATTAACGATTCTATTCACCATTATTTACTTTTTCTGGGGCGATCAGATTTTACAATTATTGACCAATAATCAATCTGTTCTTGAAGCATCCAAACCTTATTTTAAATGGGTGCTTTTAGTTCCGATTTGTGGATTTGGTGCCTTTTTGTGGGATGGAGTTTATGTAGGAGCCACAGCGTCCAAAGCGATGAGAAATGCTATTTTCATAGCCACTTTGGGATACTTTGTACTTTACTTCTTAATAGAACCTGTGATTGGAAACAGTGCATTGTGGATGGCATTGTTATTATTTTTATTGTTAAGGGGTATCGGGATGAAATTGATGGCGAAGAAGTATATTTTTGGCGATTAAATTTTTAATTTTTGGCATTCCGGCTTCTCCCTAATGCGGGGCTCACAACCCGACGAAGCGCTTCTCCCATATTCTAATAAATGCAGGTCAAAAAAAATAGTAAGTACTTTGTTCAGAAGTTGATATATAACTTTTACAATTTTGCTTAAGTATAGTATCCTACTTTCATAAGAATATGTAATCAATTCACTAAACTTTTTATTTCATTCTTCATCTGGAAACTCTAAATTCCTTCCAAATTTGCCAATTCTTTCCTCAAAACAATTAATTCAGTGAAGTAAATACACAACTATATTCCCATTTAATTGCAAAAATGAGTTACAAAATGAACTTATTTTAAAAAGGAAGTTTGTTATGCAAACATCTTACACTTTTTGTATATTTCATTCCCTTTAGGAACCGACATCGATCTTTCGATCATTGCGGATGAGGAATCGATCT
>DAONEU010000099.1:0-7604 GCA_035403245.1 Bacteroidales bacterium
ATAACGGATTGGCGGTGTGCTGTTCGGTGGCTCAACACTATACTTTCTACGAAGAATAGGAGTTTCAATAACCACGTCACTGTCATACGAAGAACTGCCCCGCCACTGACAGCAACCGCCTGTTACCAACTGGGCGGTCTTGTCCCTCAATGGTTTGAGATATGTTTTCAATTCAGTCATTCTGTTACTCAGTCTTAAAAAGATTTAGTTTTTTAGATCCGGCAAGAAAGCGTTGAAAACAGGCTGGCTCTTTGGCGGGTTTTGGCTTTAGCGTTAGTTTGGAGTAACACGACAATGTGCCAGACTGTTTGTGTTAGCTATTTTTTTATTATCTTTTTTAAATCAAAAGTTTTACCATTGTTAATTTTAATAAGATATACACCTGAAGCGAAATTATTTGTATTAACAGTTATTCTTTTAACAAAATTACTTTTGAAAATTACTTCTCCAATTACATTATAAATCTCAAAGTTAAGATTTTCATTATTTTCAACTGTTTCAATAAATAATTCGCCAGAAAATGGGTTCGGAAAAATGTAGTATTTTTTGTTGCCTTCAATTAATTCAATACCAGCATTTGATACATGAATACTGTTTGATGGCTCAGAACTACACCCATTAATAGATACTATCACATAATAGTCTCCATCAGTTGTAGGTGTATAATCCTGATTTGTCGCGCCAATAATAATACCGTTTTGATCGTACCATTGATTTCCAAAAGGTGCATCAGAATGTAAAATGCTTCCATTTATAGCAATCGTAGGTGTTGTTGGCATTACATGCACTGTAATTGCTTTGATCGACGATATTCCATTACAACCATTATTTGTACCTTTTACAGTAATGTTCCCTGATATTGCTGATAGTCCGAAATTCACATAAATATTGTTTGTTGTACTTCCCCCAGTTGCCCCAGAGGGTATTGTCCATGAGTATGCAGTTGCATTATTTATTATTGGAATATTATAATATATCGAATCCTGCCCCTGACAAACTGTTGAAAGCCCCGTTATTGTTCCTGCAGCATCAGGAGTGGTATTAACATTTATTGGCAGGGAAGAAGTTGTTCCGAAACCACAGTTATTATAACCTTTTACAGTAATAACACCCGATACTGCAGAACTACCATAATTTACAGAAATAGTGTTTGTAGTGCTTGATCCAGTTGCCCCTGTAGGTAAAGTCCATAAATATGTAGTTGCATTTGAAATTATTGGAACATTATACACTACAGATGTTTGCCCTTTGCAAACATTGGTCAACCCTGAAATAACACCAGCATTTCCCGGGATAGGATTGACAGTAATTGAAAAGGTTGATGTTGTTCCATTGCCACAAGTGCTATGACCTTTCACCGAAATAATGCCAGACGTAGCGCTTGTGCCAAAACTAACGTTAATAATATTTGTTGTACTTGTACCGGTTGCTCCTGATGGCAATGTCCAAATATATGACGTCGCATTGGCAATTGGAGGAACTGAATATATATAAGAATTTTGTCCTTGACATACATTTGTTGGGCCAGAAATAGTGCCAGCATTTGCAGGTATTGAATCCACATTAACAGTTGTGCTACCAACACTACTGTTACAACCACTTGGCAACTTTACAGTTAAAGAATAAGTACCTGACATTGCTGTTGTTGCGCTGGTGCTTACTGTTGGATTTTGTAAGTTTGATGAGTAATTGTTTGGACCTGTCCAAAAATAAAATGCACCTGGAACAGCAATTGTTGATAAAGATAAAGTATTTCCAGCACATAGTGGCCCATTATTGTTAACTACTGGTGTAGGCTGATATCCTTGATTTCTATAGACCTCAAGTCTATTAAAGGTTTCATTTGTTATTAAAATATCAGGCCATATATCGCCATCGATATCACATATTGATACGTCAGAACCATTTGCTTGGGAAAGAGAAAATGCAAAGGACATTGAAATATTATTATACGAACTGTTATTTGGAGTTATAAGCAAGGCAGAGCCACAATCCGAATTCGCAAGATCTGCGCGACCATCTCCATCTAAATCTCCAACTGACATTTTCCCGCCTGATGATATACTACCATTTACTACAAATGAAATATTAGCAATAGTTGAAGAGTTTTTAAATATTGCGCAGTTTGGAAAAGTGGATTTTTGCACAAGTAAATCTAGTTTTGAATCTCCATCCAAATCCATTATCTGCAAATTTCTACCATTTCCATCAAGTGTAAAATCCACTTTTGATGCAAAAGTTATTGTCCCTGGGATACTCGTGTTTCTTAATACAGAGAACCTTGCCGTATTAGCATCAGTAAATATAATATCTATTCTTCCATCGCCATCTAAATCACCGATAGAACTATCATAAGTAACATACGCATAATTAAAATTTAAAGCGGTATTAAACGAAATTGTATTAATAGTACTAACATTCTTAAATACCGAGACCCCGTTTGAATTGGTTTCAATAACGTCTGGCTTTCCGTCCCTATCTATGTCACCAATTGAAATACTTTTAGCATATCCAACAGTAGCCAAATCAACCTTTGAGGATAATGAAATAGTCGAGATTGAACTAGTATTTTTATAAATAGAAACAATACCGTTTCCACTACCTAAATTTAAAACAATTACATCAGGTTTCCCATCCCCATTAATATCAGTAATTTTAACTTCAATGGGTCCCGTTTCAGTCACATAGTCAACTTTGGTTGCAAAAGAAATTGCACCTGAAGTACTGATATTCTTAAATACTGAAATTGTGTTTGAATACCCATTTGCCACCACAACATCAGGTTTCCCATCTAAGTTCAAATCTGATACAGCAATACTTACAGGGTGTGTCCCTGTATTAAAGGGTACCCTCCATGCAAATGAACAAACATCAAGTGAATTTCCATAATTAAAAGTAGTATTAAATGGTTTCGCAGAATAACCACTTAAACCTGTCGTAAGATTAGTGACTACTATATTCTCATAATTTGACCCTGTTGGTACAACCACTGTTAATACAGTATCGCTTGCAGTGGTAACAATAGCTTTTGTAGCTCCAAAAAAAACTATGTTATTAGATAGTGTAGAATTAAAATTTGAACCATGAATTGTAACTGTTGAACCAATTGCACCTGATGTTGGGGAAAATGACGTAATTATTGGTTGTGCAACTGCATAAATATTACAAATTAAAATACATAATAAAACAAATATTTTTTTCATTTTTTTTGTTTTTTATTCTATTTAAATTTGATTAACATACTTTGATGATACTATATTTTCGAAAACGTTTTCTTCACCCTGTGTCAGTTTCATAATAACCATTACTTCTTATGAATTTCACTTCTTATTTCATGAAGAACATCCACCCAACATTCGCATTTATTCAAATGAAAAAAAATATTTTATTTTTATTTCTTCACTTAGAGGAAAGATTTACATTAGTTTTTCGAGTTTTTATCAGCCTCCCAATAATACACTACTAACTTTTTTTTCCCAAGTATTAATCCTTTCCCATAAAAGGCAATTTTATTTCCATTTCTCCATTCAACTAAATAGGTATTCTCATCTGGTTTCTTTGTAATAATTAGTGTGCCAGTAATCGGTTTTTTTTCATTAGGTTCAATCCAAGCTAATTTATAATGGCCTGCAATTTCAATATTATCATTACTAATTTTTTCTTTTCTTGCAATTTCGTTCATTAATTGATTTTCTTGTGCATAAGAATTAGTCCAAATCCCATTAAGGCATCCGTCATCCATAATGTCATAAACTACAAAACCCCATAATTCTTTTTCATTTTTTTCTTTAATTGTATTTTCCATAAATGTAATTTTATTAATTTAAAAAATTCAAAAATAATCATTTTAAACACTTACACAATAAAATGTGGGTCTGCAAAATTTGGCTCTTTGACTTTTGCGAAGCGCTGGCTCGTGTGTCGGGCAAAAGGCAATGTGCCAAATGTGGGTCGGCTTTCCGCTTTTCTTTTATGCGAGTCGGGAAAAAAACTAAATCTTTTTTCTTTCATTGTTTTTTCATTATTCATTCTCAAACCATTTTCTCTGTCATTTTCAGTGTCGCTGTCTTTTCTTCGCCTTGTTGGTAACGGTTGGCGTGCTTGTGCTTTTTTAATTGCACAAGCACGCTGTTACCAACTGGCCGGATGTCAATAAACAATGATACTTTTCTGACTGCTTAATGATTTACCTGTCAGGCGAAGAATGTAAGACCCTGATGGCAAAGTACTAATGTCTATTTTCGTATTGTTCCTCTCAAGTAATACAACCTGCCCGTAAATATTTATAAGTTCTATGTCAAATTCTTTTTCTGAAATTTGAATTTCAAGTTTGTCATTTGACGGATTTGGAAAAATATTAAACAAGGACTCCTGTGTTTCATTTATACCTGAAATTAATGAATTCACATAATTTGAGCGCACTATATAATCGGTTTTAGAATTGCAGACGGGCGTATAAAATCCCACAAAATATTTCACAAAAAGCGGTGACGGATTGGTGTAATTATAAAAGAAGGTATTCCCCGTAACGCTGCCAATTTGTGCCACCATGCCCGAATTCATGACGCCAAAAATTAAGTAGTTGGCAACGGTCAATCCTTCGTAAGCGCTCCACGTGAAGCCATAAGTATTGGTGGGCTGGTCATACGCACTCAACAGGGTAATGGTTTTATGATAAACCGATGTATCGCCTTCGTTTCCGCAGGTGTCGGTAATGGATATTTTATAGCTGTTGCTTTGGTTCTGCGGATTGGATGTCATATCAATATAATTTGTTTCTGACGATGGGACAGTGCCGATAAGACTGTAAACATTGGTTGAAATTTCGGAGTAGATATTTATGGTAGATGAATTGGCCGGCGGTACAGCCCATTTAATACGGTTTTTGAATGTGATGGTGTCGAACTCAACGAAACATATATTTATATCGGGGGGATAAATAAAACTAACTTCAACAGTATCGCGGCCGTGGCATCCATTAGTATCCGTAATGGTAACACGGTATGATCCAGGCAGGGTAACATCTATAGTGGGTGTGGAAACGCTGGTACTCCATGCATAACCCGCGAATGTTCCCGGGTTGAGCGTAACCGTATTACCATCACAGGTATCCACGTCCGGACCCAGATTGGGAGCAGGAACAGGATAGTTGTGTATGATGATTGTATCAGCTACTACGCCGCAAGCTCCGGTGACGGTGACCGAATACGAGCCAGGCGTCGAGACGGTGATCTGCGATGCAGTGGAACCGGTTGACCAGCTGTAAGTGAAGTCTGGTTGTCCCAGGGCCTGGGCCGTAAGGACGAGTGATGATTCGGTACACTTGGTAGTGTCAGTCGCTGTCCATGACTGTACAGGAGCAATAGATACAAAGTTCACATAAAACCCGATAGTTCCATCCCATGTCCAGTATCCTTGTGTAGATGGCGTAATAATAGTACTATCTGCAGAGATGTAACCTACTCCTTGATGATAGAAATCTCCAGCTCCAGCACCTGATGGTTTTGTGACAAAAACTGTATCGACTGTAGTACAATAGTAGAAATGACTACCATTAGCCACTCCGGTGAGCGACAAATGGATGTGGCTGGCTGAAAGCGAACTAGCAATCAACAGCATACATACGAGGGTAATGATCTTTTTCATGTTTGATTTTCCTTTCTTTTTTTTTTTGTTTTTTGGTTTAAAATTTTTGTTTTTGGGCTACTTCCGAAGTCCCGCATTTGGGATAAAATTTTGATTTTTGACAGAATTTGGGTTAAAACAGCTCAAATAAGTATGATTTTATTACAAAAAAAACTCTATTTCTTCAATTTTCGGCAAACATCCCATTTTCGGGACTTGTTTTGTAACCCAAATCCGGTACTTTCATGTTATCCAAATCCGGTACTTGGTAAAATCCCAAATCCGGGGTTAATGTATTTAAAAAACCGTTTCATTTTAAAAAGTTTTCATTATATTTTTATAAACATTCATTGTTTCTGTTTCAAAATAATCACTCTCGTCAAACCATGCAAGTTTTATTCTTGCAAAATCCTTTTTTTATAAGTTTTTCGAACCACAATTAGGGCAGGTTTTCTTTTCAATATTTTCTATCTTCTCATTCATTGTTTATTGAAAAAATTCAATTTTTACGGATTGTTGGTAACGTTTTGGCGCTTGGCGCAGTGGAGGATTTCGGAACACAAAACTGTCAATACACCACAAATGTTGATGCGAGGTAGAATGTTCAGTTAATCATATCACCCGCCATTGAGCCAAACGCCTGTTATGCACCGTTTTTTATTTTTATAACATTTATATATGTCGTTAATTCATTTGAAGTCCCTTTCATTTCTCTATAGCATTTTCCAACGATAATTATATCTCCATTATCCAAAGTAACAGCTCCCCGGATTTCATTATACTCTTCTCTTGGATAAGTCCAATAATCCAAAAATTTTAAGTCTGCACTCACGTTAATTAGTAAATAGTCCATATTATTATCATAGTTTGAACCTAAAATGAGATAGCCATTAGATTTATTTATCGCTTTTTCTATTCTAACGTCTTTGTCAGCACTTTCTATGTTAGTTGAGTCGATTAGTCTTCCTGACTTATAAAGAATTAATTCTCCTTTCGAATAAGATGTGCTTGTAACTAAACCATTGTCAAAAAATAGAATGTCCTGCTTTGGAATTTCTCTTGTAAAAACCGATTTGCCTGATTTTGAAATTTCAGTAACATTTTTCCCTTCAATTAGACTGTCTTTTTCAAATCCTGAATATGTATATGAAGCAAATATCGTTTTTTGACTTGCTACTAAATTATATCCGAATTTATTGTATTTTCTTCGTTTGTCAATGGGTTTGAGCCATTTTTTCTTACCGTCAAATGACACTTTTAATAAGGCTAAATGAGAATTAATTTCAGAATCTTTAAACAAGTGAATTCGTCTTTGACCATAGTATTTTCGAACTTGAATTGGAATAATATGTGATGATTCAAGAAGTAAGTAAATACCGCTATTTTCGTCAATTCTTGCGTCAGCGATAGTTACTTTATTCTTGTATTCAAAGTGTTTTTCCCAAAGTATATTTCCATTTTTGTCAAGTTCAGCTAACCAAACAAATTTCATAGAAACGTCTTCCCCAGCTATCAAAATTCTGTCATCTGAAGTTTTGAAAATCTTTTCTACTCTTTGCTCTTTAAAAACAGTTTCCCATTCTTTTTCAAAATTTGAGTTGAGCTTAAAAACTGTTCCACTACTTGTATGAGATTTTTCTTGAAATATTCTGCTCTTTACAAAGTAAATTGAATCGTAATTTTTTGTTGTCTTATATTGCGAAGGGAAAGAAATAGACAATTCCGTTCCTACTAAGTATGAACCGTCATTTAATTGAATAATGTCTTTTGGCTCGTAGTCACCAAATGTAAACTCTCCATTTGCGGTATCACTATAGAAAAAATTGTATTCTTCTACATCGGTTTTAGTCGCAACCTTTTGAGCAGTCAAAATTTGACTAATTAAGAGTAATGATATTAGAAGTGGAGTTTTCATTTAAAATGGTGCATAACGTTCCGGGGCTTTGCAGCGGGCGGGTTTTTAATTGTCCTGCCGTGTC
>DAONEU010000100.1:0-4191 GCA_035403245.1 Bacteroidales bacterium
TATATACAAGATGATAAATATTACACTACCTGACGGGTCAAAAAAGCAGTTTGAAAGCGGCGTTACTCCCTACCAAATTGCACTTAGTATTAGCGAAGGACTTGCTCGTAACGTTCTAGCAGCTAAAGTGGATGATAAAGTTGTTTCTCTGAATTATGAGATCACAACCGATTGTAATTTTAAGCTGTTCACGTGGGAAAATCCTGAAGGTAAAGCAACCTACTGGCACTCATCATCTCATATCATGGCCGCCGCTATCGAACAACTCTATCCCGGAGTTAAATTTGGTATCGGTCCAGACATCGAAAACGGATTCTATTACGATATAGATTTTATGGACTATTCCATCTCTTCTGATGACTTCCCTAAGATTGAAGCTAAAATGATGGAGATCATCCAAACTAAAGCTCAATTCGAAAGAAAAGAGGTCACTAAAGCCGAAGCAATCGAATATTTCACTAAAAAAGGGGACGAATATAAACTGGAACTCATCAGCGCATTGGAAGATGGAACCATCACCTTCTATCAAACCGGTGATTTTACCGACTTATGTAGAGGGCCACACTTATTCAACACGGCCAGCATCAAAGCGGTTAAGTTGTTGAATACTGCCGGTGCTTACTGGAGAGGCGACGAGAAAAGAAAACAGTTGACCCGTATCTACGGAATCTCTTTCCCTAAGAAAAAAGACTTAGATGATTATCTACTCATGCTTGAAGAAGCTAAGAAAAGAGATCATAGAAAACTAGGTAAAGAAATGGAACTTTTCGCATTCTCTCCTAAAGTGGGGATGGGTTTACCTTTGTGGTTACCTCGTGGAACTCAATTGAGAGACCGCTTAGAGCAATTCTTGAAGAAAATCCAGAAAAAATATGGATACCAACAAGTTATGTGTCCACATATCGGTGATGTAAACTTATATAAAACATCCGGACACTACCAAAAATATGGTGCAGATTCATTCCATCCAATCACTACTCCTCAAGAAGGGGAAAGCTTTATGTTGAAACCGATGAACTGCCCTCACCACTGCGAAATCTACGCTGTTAAACCTAGATCTTACCGTGATCTTCCTATCAGAATCGCAGAATTCGGAACCGTTTACCGCTACGAACAAAGTGGTGAATTACACGGGTTGACAAGAGTTAGAGGATTTACTCAGGATGATGCCCATATTTTCTGTACTCCTGATCAATTAAAAGATGAATTCTGTAAGGTTATCGATATCATCCTTTATATCTTCAAAGTGTTGAAATTCGAGAACTTCACAGCTCAGATTTCATTAAGAGACCCTAATAACAAAGAAAAATATATCGGTTCTGACGAAAACTGGGAAAAAGCAGAAAGAGCGATCATCGAATCGGCTGCTGAAAAAGGTTTGAATACCATCACAGAAACCGGAGAAGCTGCTTTCTATGGTCCTAAACTGGACTTTATGGTACGCGATGCCCTCGGTAGAAAATGGCAGTTAGGTACTGTTCAAGTGGACTATAACCTTCCTGAACGTTTTGAATTGGAATATATCGATGCTGATCAACAAAAACGTCGCCCAATCATGATTCACAGAGCTCCTTTTGGATCTATGGAACGTTTTGTGGCTGTTTTACTAGAGCATACCGCCGGAAGATTCCCACTTTGGTTAACTCCTGAACAAGCGATCATACTTCCAATAAGTGAGAAATTCCACGATTACGCAATGAAAGTGAAAGAGATCTTAGAAGAACAAGAGATCCGTACCATCATCGATGAAAGAAGCGAAAAAGCAGGTAAAAAGATCCGTGATGCTGAAATGAAAAAGATCCCATTCATGGTGATTGTTGGAGAAAAAGAGGAGTCTGAAGGTACCGTTTCCATTAGAGAACATGGTCAAGGTGATCAAGGATCATTAACTATCGATCAATTTGTAGCCCTTATTAAACAAAGAATCGCTACTGAATTAGAATAATTTTAGAATAAAATCAACTGATAATACATTATGTTTGAAAGTTTAAGCAACAAACTCGACAGAGCTTTTAAAGTCCTCAAAGGACAAGGATACATTACGGAAATCAACGTCGCAGAGACTATGAAAGAGGTGCGTAAAGCCCTTTTGGATGCCGACGTTAACTATAAAATTGCTAAGGATTTTACAGATAATGTAAAAAAGAAAGCACTCGGTCAAAACGTATTGAAAGCGGTTTCTCCCAGTCAATTATTGGTAAAGATCACTTATGACGAGTTGATTGAGTTGATGGGAAAATCAGCTGAAGATATCAACATCAAATCGAATCCATCCATTATTTTGATGGCCGGTTTGCAAGGTTCCGGTAAAACTACCCATTCTGCAAAATTAGCTAAACTGTTGAAAACCAAAAGAAATAAAAAAGTTCTTTTGGTAGCTTGTGACGTTTATCGTCCAGCAGCTATTGACCAGTTAAAAGTGTTAGGAGAACAAATTGAAGTAGAAGTATTTACAGATCCTAACTCTAAAAGCCCGGTTGATATTGCCAAAAAAGCGGTAGCACATGCAAAAGATTGGGGACATCAGGTTGTTATTATCGATACAGCTGGTCGTTTGGCAATTGATGAGATGATGATGGAAGAGATCGGCAACATCAAAAAAGCCGTTAATCCTCACGAAATCTTGTTTGTTGTAGATGCCATGACCGGTCAGGATGCTGTCAATACGGCTAAAGCATTTAATGATAAGCTCAATTTTGATGGTGTGATCCTAACCAAAATGGATGGTGACACCCGTGGTGGTGCTGCTATTTCAATCAAAGCTGTTGTAAATAAACCAATTAAGTTCATCGGAGTTGGTGAAAAAATGGATGCATTAGATGTATTCCATCCAGATCGTTTAACAGAAAGGATCTTAGGGATGGGTGACATCAGATCTTTTGTTGAGAAAGCGCAAGAACAATTTGATGAAGAGGAAGCAATTAAACTTCAAAAGAAACTGGCTAAAAACCAATTTGACTTCAATGACTTTTTGGCACAGATTGCCCAAATCAAAAAGATGGGAAATATCAAAGACATGATGGGTATGATCCCAGGCATGGGAAAAGCGATCAAGGATATGGATATTGACGACAATGCCTTTAAAGGGGTTGAAGCAATCATTTTATCCATGACACCTCAGGAAAGAAGCAATCCGGATATTTTAAACGGAAGCAGAAAGAAAAGAATCGCTACTGGTAGTGGATCTGATATTCAAGAGGTTAACAGATTAATCAAACAGTTTGAAGATACCCGTAAGATGATGAAGATGGTAAACAGCGGTAAGGCGAAAAACTTAATGCAAGCGCTATCAGCTCCGGGAAGAAGATAATAAACAAGTAATGAATTCATGGAAACAAGTAAAAAAACACCCATAATTTTAGACGGGAGACAAATAGCTGCCGATATAAAAAAGGAGATCGCGATACAGGTTGAAAAAATTTTAGATTCAGGGATAGAAGCACCCCATATAGCTGCAATCATTGTAGGTGAAGATGGAGCTTCCAAAACCTATGTTGAGAGTATTCAAAGAAATGCCAAAGAGGTAGGATTTATCAGCTCTATTTATCAATTTCCTTCAAAATTCACTGAAAATGAATTGATTGAAGTGATAGAATTTATCAATCGTGATGAAGAGATTGACGGTTACATCATCCAACTTCCCCTACCCGATCATATTTCGGTAGATCACATCATCAATCATGTTAATCCAATGAAAGATGTGGATTGTTTTCATCCTGCCAACATGGGTAATTTAGTGTTAGGTAAAGAAACCTTCTTACCTGCTACTCCTCATGCTTGTATGGAGATCTTAAAACGTTACCATATCGAAGTTGCCGGAAAAAACTGCGTGGTTGTAGGTAGAAGTAACATCGTAGGTAAACCATTGGCTCTATTATTGTCTCAAAATAGTGCTGATGCTAATGGAACTGTAACGATAACTCACAGCAAGACCCAAAACTTAAAAGAGGTTTGCAAACAAGCCGATATCCTGTTGGTTGCCATCGGAAAACCTGAAATGATCACAAAAGAGTATGTGAAAGAGGGTGCAACTGTGATCGATGTAGGCATTCATCGTATTGAAGACAAAAAATCGGAAAAAGGATACAAAATTGTAGGTGATGTGAAACATGATGAAGTGGATCCCATCTGTTCTGCTGTAACTCCTGTTCCGGGTGGTGTTGGCGCTGTAACGATGAGTTGTTTGTTACT
>DAONEU010000100.1:4291-7403 GCA_035403245.1 Bacteroidales bacterium
ATCACACTGGGTATCATCGTTATTATCTTTTTATTAGGGCCAAAACCACCTAAACCTCAATATAACAAACAATTACCTGAAATAGCTGTTGACTTGGATCAACTGGACACTTTTATTGCCCAAAAAGAGGCACAATACCGCATAAAACCGGATAATCAGAGTCGGATTATATGGGCCAACGACACTATAAAACAAAAAACGGAATGGGTATTGCTCTATTTACACGGGTTTTCAGCGTCATGGTTTGAAGGATCTGATCTCAATCTTGATTTTGCTGCCCGGTATCATTGTAATGCTTATTTTCCAAGGTTAGCAGATCATGGATTGGTAACTGATGATCCATTACTTCACATGGCGCCCGATTCCTTATGGAACTCAGCCAAAGAAGCATTGATGATTGCCAGAAAGTTAGGACATAAAGTGATAATCATGAGTACTTCAACAGGGGGAACATTATCTTTGAAGTTAGCTGCAGAATATCCTGAATTAGTAGATGCACTCATTTTATATTCACCTAATATCAAGATCAATGCACCTACCGGAATTGTTACAAAACCATGGGGTTTACAAATTGCCCGATTGATCTTTGGAGGAAAATACAGAACGGTAAGTGAGCATTTTGAATCCAAAGAGTGTACCTATTGGAACTGCACATATCGACTAGAGGCTGTAGTATATTTACAACAATTAGTTGAAACTGCAATGACCAAAGAAACCTTTCAAAAAGTAAAATGTCCGGTTTTTTTGGGGTATTATTATAAAGATAAAAAAAATCAGGATCCGGTTGTAAAAGTAAATGCAGAACTCAAGATGTTTGAACAACTAGGGACTCCTGAAAAACAAAAAATCAAAAAAGGGTTTCCGGATGCGGGAGTTCATGTTATTGCTAACTCATTATTTTCCAAAGATTATAAATCAGTAGCTGCTGAAACTTTCCGATTTGCCGATTCTCTAATGAAATAAGAAAAACAAAATAGAATCCATGATAACAAAATTAACAAAAAAAGAGATTATCCATTTACTTCAGACCACCGGAGAGGAGCGGACTGCGCTCTTCGAAAGATCGGCCAGGATAAAAGAGGAGACTGTTGGAAATCTGGTTTATTTGCGAGGATTGGTTGAATTCTCCAATTATTGCAGTAAAGATTGCTTCTATTGCGGTATTAGAAAATCAAACAGAAATACGGAACGGTACAACATCAGTGATGAAGAGATTTTAGAAGCGGCCAAGTTTGCTTATGAAAATAAATACGGTTCCATTGTGCTTCAGTCGGGTGAATTAAAGAGTCCGGCTTTCACCAAAAGGATCACCAATTTAATTAAACTAATACATCAAGAGACCGATCCAAGGCTCAGAATTACATTATCTTGCGGCGAACAAACAAAAGAAACTTATCAGGAATGGTTTGATGCGGGAGCTAAAAGATTCTTATTAAGAATAGAATCCTCAAATCCTGAATTATACGTAAAATTACACCCTCAAAACAAGCTACACTCATTTGAAGAAAGGGTAAAATGTATTGAGTATTTACAGGAGGTAGGCTATCAAACCGGAACC
This sequence comes from Bacteroidales bacterium, assembly GCA_035403245.1. Classification (GTDB taxonomy): domain Bacteria; phylum Bacteroidota; class Bacteroidia; order Bacteroidales; family WCHB1-69; genus UBA5429. The sequence continues at coordinate 5,850 of DAONEU010000100.1, forward strand.
GGAGTGATGATAGGTTTGCCATTTCAAACTTTGGAAGATTTAGCCAATGATCTGTTATGGATGCAATCCAGAAACATCGATATGGTTGGGATGGGACCCTATTTAATTCACAATGACACTCCCCTACTCCAATACCAGGATCAACTCCTTCCAGAACTGGAACGTTTCGACTTAGCCCTAAAAATGATCGCTATTTTGAGGATCATGATGCCTGAGATCAACATTGCAGCATCAACTGCAATGCAATCGATCGACAAAATGGGACGTGAGAAAGCGATCAAAGTGGGTGCCAATGTGTTCATGCCCAACATTACTCCAAGAGAATTCCGTGACTCCTACAAACTTTACGATAACAAGCCATGTACTGATGAAAATGCAGCTGACTGTCAGAACTGCATAGAAGCTCGTATCTTCTTAACCAACAATAAAATTGCTTACGACACCGGTGGGGATTCGTTGCACTACCAACACCGGGACTAGCTAAGAGTGAAGAGTGAAGAGTGAAAAGTGAAGAGTGAATAGTGAAGAGTGAAGAGTGAAGAGTGAAAAGTGAAGAGTGAAGAGTGAAAAGTGAAGTGTGAAGAGTGAAAAGTGAAGTGTGAATTATAATTAATCAGTGTAAATCTGTTCAATCTGTGTCATCTGTGTTCCATAAAAAAATTAAAATCAAAACCAAAGAAATATTATGAAAAAACTAACCACAATTTTAATCGTTACCTTATTGATGATGAGCAGTTTTGCTCAAAAACAAGTATTAGAACTCCGTTTAGATAAGGGGAAAACTTACCAACAAATTTTTGATATGCCCATGCAGATAAAGTATGACTTTAGTTCACAATCGATGGAAATGGATATGAATATGATGATGAGTTTATCATATAAGGTGATTGAAGCTAAAGCAGATTACTATGAATTTGAAGCCAAATTTGATTTATTAAAGATCGACATCAATGCCATGGGTAACAAAATGACGTTTTCTTCCGATAATGTAAATGAATCCAATCCTGTTTTCAAGTTTTTCAATGAGATCACTAAGAATTCTTTTGTTATTAAAACCGATAGAAAAGGTCAGGCAATTGAAATCAAAGGGTATGAAGAAATGATTGAAAAAGCAATTTTAAAATTTCCAAACTTAAGTAAAGCTGAAAAAGAGCAACTCAAACAACAATTCAATCAAAGTTTCAATGAAGAGACTTTAAAACAAAACATGAGCAATCTTGGAAATTATTTTCCAACCACTCCTGTAGGCATTGGTGATGAATGGGACTATTCCTATTCAGCAAATGCAGGAGCAAATATTACAATTAATGCTCATTACAAATTGATTGAGATAACTCCTGAATACATTTTAATTGATATGGTTGCAAAAATTGTGTCTCCTGAAGATAATGGTTATATAGAATCCAATGGCATGATGATGAAACTCAACTTAAACGGAGCCATGACCAGTACGATCAAATTGGATCCAAAAACATGTTGGACAAAAACCAGCACCGGTAAAATGATCATGTCAGGAAAAGCAGAAGTACAGGCCAATGATCAACTTCCTGAAGG
>DAONEU010000101.1:0-7348 GCA_035403245.1 Bacteroidales bacterium
GGAAAAATATATCTGATAAGTCGTAGAAAAAGTTTCATTCTTTTAGTTCAATATGCAAAAGTACAAAAATAAATGATTAACTTTGCGCCCTAAATTTAGTAATATGAGACGAACAATTATTGACTTTTTTAATGTAGCGGTTGACCAATTTGGTCAGAATAATCTTTTATTAGAAAAAAGGGGCGATCAATGGACCAATACAACTTACAATGAAAGTAAGCAAATGGCACTTCAAATAGGGGCAGGACTTCATACCATTGGGGTTAAACCGAAAGATCGTGTAGCAATCCTTTCTGAAGGTAGAAATGCCTGGATTTTATCAGAGTTGGGTGTGTTGTATGCCGGCGCAATCAGTGTGCCTTTATCTATAAAATTAGAAGAGAGTAATGACCTCATTTTTAGATTGCTACATGCAGAAGTATCAGTGGTTATGATCTCTTTGAATCAATTACCCAAAATTAGAAAAATTGTTCAGGAACTACCACACATTCAACATATTGTTGTTTTTGATCCTGTATCACCTAATGGTGATGTCAATGAGCTAGAATCCAAAGAGTTATGGCTTTCAGAATTAATGAAGAAAGGGGAATCCTATTTAGCTGAAAATTTAACCTCTTTTTTAGCGATAGGTGAACAGATCCAAAATGATGATTATGCTACAATAACTTATACTTCAGGAACAACTGCTGATCCTAAAGGGGTTATACTAACTCACAGAAACTATACTGCAAATGTGGAGCAAGCGCTTACAGCCATGACTATTCCACCCACATTTCGTACGCTTATCATATTGCCTTTAGATCATTGCTTTGCTCATGTAGCCGGTTTTTATAGTATTATTGCCTGTGGAGCCTCTTTGGCTACCGTTCAGGTTGGAAAAACCGGTGCGGAAACTCTAAAAAATATTCCCATCAATATCAAAGAGGTGAAACCTCATTTCCTTTTGTCCGTTCCTGCTTTGGCTAAGAACTTTAGAAAGAATATTGAAAGTTCTATCAAAGCGAAAGGTGCCATAACCAATGGGTTGTTCAAATTTGCTTTGATGGTTACTATGGCTTACAATAAAGATGGATATACAAAAGGGAGCGGATTATCATTCTTACTAAAACCTCTTGTTTCTCTATTTGACACCATCCTTTTCAAAAAAGTTCGGGATGCATTTGGGGGTGAACTTGAGTTTTTTATTGGAGGGGGTGCCTTATTAGATATTGAATTACAAAAATTCTTCTTTGCTATTGGAATCCCTATGTATCAAGGCTATGGCCTATCCGAAGCTACACCAATCATTTCAACCAATTGTGACCGAAAACACCGAATGGGCTCTTCCGGAATCCTTGTTTCACCAATGGATATGAAAATTATGGATGAATCCGGAAACGAACTTCCGCTCGGTCAAAAGGGGGAAATGGTGATCAAAGGGGAAAATGTGATGGCCGGTTATTGGAAAAATGCAAAATCTACAGCTGAAACAGTTAAAGATGGCTGGTTATATACCGGTGACCTTGGCTATATGACCAAAGAGGGTTTCCTCTACGTTCTGGGAAGATTTAAGAGTTTGCTCATCTCCAGTGATGGTGAAAAATATAGCCCTGAAGGTTTTGAAGAATCTTTAGTTGAAAAATCACCTTATGTAGATCAAGTGATTCTGTACAATAATCAAAGTCCTTATACTGTAGCATTATTGGTGATCAATAAAGAGGCAATAAAAAGACACATTAAAAATCATCACAAACATCTGGATGAAAAATCTACAGCATTCGCCAATGCCGGCATACAATTGATTGAAGATGAGGTGAATAAATTTAAAGGTAAAGGTGATTTTGCCGGTGAGTTTCCTGAAAGATGGCTCCCATCAACCTTTGCTTTAATAGATGATCCGTTTACTGAAAAGAATGGATTAGTGAACAGCACCATGAAAGTGATCAGAGGAAAAGTGGAAGAAAAATACAAAAACCGCATTGAGTTTATGTTCACTTCTGAAGGGAAAAATATTATCAATATCCACAATCAAAACGCTATTTTGTCATAAATTTTAAAAATAAGTATATGGAAAAAATTAAATTTGGAGACACCTACCAGGAAGCGGTACGTTTTACACAAGAGAAGGTTCAGCAATTCGCAGATGTAACCGGAGATAACAACCCAATCCACGTTGATGCAGCATATGCTTCAACCACCCCTTTTGGGAAACCTATCGTTCATGGCTTTTTTGCCGGATCAGTTTTCTCTAAGGTTTTCGGTACTATCTGGCCGGGTGAAGGAACGATCTATCTTTATCAGGAGATGTCATTCAGAGCCCCTGTTTTTGTGGAACAAGATTATATTGCTAAATTTGAAGTTATTGAGCTGGTTGATGAAAAACATCGTGCCACTATTCAATGTGTTTTAGAAGATCATGAGGGAAAACCTGCGATCATTGGAACTGCAAAATTATTACATCAACATAAATTTTAATAGTAACATTTTAAACTTAAAAGTATGAGATTACAAGATAAAGTATCCATTATTACCGGTGGAGCAGCCGGTATCGGAGCAGCTACAGCAATCAAATTTAAAGAAGAGGGTGCCAAAGTGATTATCTGGGACTTAAACGAAGAAAAAGGAAATGCACTCGCTGCTGAATTAGGAGCAGATTTTGACAAAGTGAACACCTCTAACTATGCTGATATCGAAGCTGCTGCTAAGAAAGTGTTTGATAAATATGGAAGAATCGACGTATTGGTTAACAATGCCGGTATCACCAGAGACAGCACCTTGAAAAAAATGACCCCTGAAACCTGGCAACAAGTGATTGACGTCAACCTAACCGGCGTTTTCTATTGCGTGAAGATCGTCAGTGAATATATGCTGATGAATAACTGGGGAAGAATCCTCAATGCCTCTTCAGTGGTAGGTTTATATGGCAACTTTGGACAAACCAACTACGTAGCCACAAAATCTGGTTTAATTGGAATGACCAAAACTTTAGGTCGTGAGTTAGGCAGAAAAGGGATCACCGTAAACTGTGTAGCACCCGGATTCATCGCAACTGAAATGGTATCAGCCATGCCTGAAAACGTAATCGAAGCCATGAAAGCTAAGGTTCCTGTTGGTCGTCTAGGAGATCCTAAAGAGATCGCAAACGCCTACGCATTCCTAGCCTCTGACGAAGCTGCCTACATCAACGGAACCACTCTAAGCGTGGACGGAGGAATGACGGTATAGAGCTAAGATTTAAGATTGAAGAATCAATAGCCCGGTACTTTAGTGCCGGGCTATTTTTTTTGAAAAAGAAGTTTTTTTCTCTATTTTTGAATTCTTCGATTGTTATTTGTGTTAGGATTTGATACGGCTGAAGTTGTCATAAATGTGACATAATTGCTGTAATAGGTTGTCGTTGAATCGGATGCATAACCCCGAACTCTATAATAAGTGTTAGTCGTTAAATTATTTATTGGTATTGCAATAGAGTTGGAAGTGCTACTTATTGAAATCCAAACGTTGCTATCATGTGCTTGGTATTGAATTCCTCTTGTTAGAACAGCTTGAGTTCCACTTGTGACTGTTAAACTGGCAGTAGCTGAAGTTGAAGTGATATTATTTACAGTAATGGTGGAAAATGTGTGAGCTGCCGGAGCTGTTGTAAAATAACAAGGAGCTGACCAGATAGTATCTTTATAATATAAATAATAACCGATTATAACATAGTTAGAATTTGGAGTCAGATTGGGTAATGTAAAATTTGCGTTTGCTCCAATAGATTGTTGCCAATTGGTATTACTAACTATTTTATATTTAATATTTTTAAATAGAGATGGAATAGTCCCGGAATGATTTGTCGTTAGAACTCTTACAGTTGTTGATTTTATCTCATTCACAGATATGTCAAAACCAGCCGGATTGTATTGAACACATCTGATATAATTTGCATCATTGTAGATAGCGTTTTCTTTTTTTATGGAATCAGAATTATAATTAATTTCCATAGTGCTATAATTTAAAAGGTTAGGATTGTAACTCCATAATTGTGCTACAGAATCAATCCCTAAAGGAATTCCTCCTGTAATATAACCTCCTGGAATGAATGATAATTGTGTCCTATTTCTGTAATCCGGGAAATCAGTATTTCCGGGAGTTCCTATGTTAGAAGAGTTAATCCAATATCCACCATTAGCGCTATTTTCAGAACCCGATAACGATTTAGCAACTTTGTTCCCTGTCGTTAAACCATTATAGTTGTAACCGTTTTTAATTAAGAATGTTTGTAATGTGTCCCAATTGGATTGATATGGAACAACCCAACCTTCAGGACAAACATTAGTTTTAACTGAATTTAAATTGTACAGAACACCATATCGAATATAATTGTTTGTGAGTTTAGCATTAGCAACTATCGTATCATTGTAATTATAAACATAATATAATGTATCATTTGAAGAAATAGTATTATTGTAGGTAACTTTAGGCAAATATCTTAAATTTTCCTTTAGCCAACATTGATCTCCAACCTGAATAGTATTGTAAACGGAACTATCTCTGGAATCAGTTATTGTAGGCATATTAGGACAATGTTTTGTTCCTAATGTATAGAATTTTTGGGGTAGGCTGTAAGTTGTATCTGTAGTAGTTAAAACAAAAACTTTATATTCGAATACTGAGGCACTATCCAAATTGTTTAAGGTATGCGAAATGGTATCCCCACTAACCAATACCGTGTTCCAATCAATGTCTTCAACAGGTTTCCACATGAAACCCTGGCTTAATAATGTCCCTAGTCCTTTAATTGTTTTTCCCTTAATTGTAACTGAGCTGGCACTTACATTTGCAACTCCGGTTGTGTAAGCAATTGATTTTGAATGTTTCACACATCTTACATAAGAAGCATAATCAGAGTCTAAAAATATTGCATTAGTCCCTAATATGCTGAAATTGTATCTGTAATTAATTACATAATAAAAATCTGAAAAGTTTTGAGCACTGGTCCAGAAATAGGTACCACTACCTTTTTCAGCAAATTCTGAAGCAGATATACAACCACCTGGAAGAACAGACAATCCGGAAAGATCTCTTTTATCAGGGAAATCACTATTGCCTGGGGATCCGGGTTCTGTTGAAATATTCCACATTCCACCATTGGAAACTGTAGAGGTTCCAACACATGATTTTATAACATTGGTATTTGGTAAATTTGGTATGTGAAATCTTCCATCTTCTTTTAAATAACTGTGAAGTGCATCCCACTCCGCTTTAGATGGAAGAAACCATCCATCAGGACAAACTCCTTGAACTAAACTAGGTTTTTGATTAGACGGAGCAAAACCATTTAACGCTGCTTTTGGATTATATAGAGTACCAAATAAAGTGTAATTTTCTGAAAGTTTAGCTGAATCAAGATTTGTTCCATAATAACCATAAACATAATAATATGGAATCGTTTCAGAATTATTATTTGGCGGTACTACTGAAGGAATATATCTTAAATTCTCTTTCATCCAACATGTTCCATTAATGAGTACAGTGCTGTAATAATTGCTGTCTCTGGTATCCATAAATGTTTCATATCCAGGGCATGAAGAATGAAGTGATGTCACAAATCTTAAATTAGTACTATAAATAGTGTCAGATAAACATGTTACTATGTTGCCAATTTCGTAAACTTTTCCAGAGATTAATGATAAAAGCGTATCGATATATTGATTATTATTATAAGAAATAATATTCCAATTGACACTATCAATATTTCTGTATCTGTACCATTGTGAAGTTATAGGGAATGATCCTTCAATATATTCGAATCTAAAAGATGCACGATTATGATCTAAATGTAATAAACTTGGAATCTTAGGGGTTGGTAAAATGAGATTTAATATAAAAGATAAGGTATCGCCATATTTTGTTTCGGTGATACTACTTATAAATGCAAAATATTGGTAAGTAGATAATGAATCTAAGTTTGTCAAATTAAGAAATAAAGAATCTGTTTGTACTACATTCTTCGTCCACGTAGAATCGGTGTTTTTCTTCCAATAAAAACCTTTTTCAATGGTTGGAACCGCTCCACTTTCTATAGTTCCATTCAATCTAGCTTCATGATACGATACATGAGTCACATTTTCTGTTAGTACAAATAATGATTTGGCGATACAACGTACAGACAATCCATTTTGCTTAGGCATTAAGTCATTATTCAATCCGTAATGATTAAAATATATGGATCTTGAATTTTCATTTGAGCTTGTGGAACTGGAACTTCCCCAAAAATAACATTCCATTTTGATATTCAAAAAACCGGTAAGAGCTAATAATCCTCCGGGTAGAACAGAGAATCCTGATAAATTTCTTTTCCATTCAAAATCAGTATTACCTGGAGTACCTGCATCATTGCTGTTTTGCCAATACCCTCCATTTGATTGTGAAGTGGAACCGGTAAGTGATTTGGCAATTTTATTTTCACTCACACTTTCATCATAATTGAAATGATGAGTTATTAAATAGTTCTCCAGGCTATCCCATTCTTCATTGGTCGGAAGTCTCCATCCCTGTGGACATGCTGACTGAGCCGCAGGGTAATTATATAAAGCACCATAACGGATATAATTCTGATGGTTTATAGCTCCGGGAAGAGGATCCCCATAATAGTCATAAACATAGTATCTTAGTCCCGAATATGACATTTCATTAGGTGAATAAATAGCAGGCAAATATCTCAAATTTTCCCTCAACCAACATTGATTGCCAATTTTAACCGTACGATAAACAGACAAATCACGTGGGTCATTAACCATTGGAATTCCTTCACAATAAGCAATTAGAGGTTGATAAATAGTTGGAGAATAAGAAAATGAAATACTATCAACGTTGTTTACAAGATATTTAGCTATTGAAAAATGGTTTTGCCAGATGATCATTGAATCTGTGACATGTGTCGTTCCGTAATGAAATGTAACACTATCAACTTCAGATGTTGGATAAAAATCAACCCCTGTTGATAGGTGAATAAACATAGTATCTTCTTGAGCATTAACATGTTGGCAAGTCAGAAATAAACATGTAAATACAAATAAAATGATCTGAAATCTAAAATTTTTAAGCAAAAAATGTGTCATTTTAAATAGTTAAGAATTAAACAAAAACTCCCCTAATCGTTTTCCCCGTTTTTAGTTTTGCAAAAATACAAATTTTTCAATAAGGAATAGGATTTTTCTGTAAAGTTTTTCTCAAACTCTTCACTCTTAACTCTTAACTCTTAACTCTTTTGGGCGTTCCCCTTTGGCTGCGCTCAAACCAACTTCCAACCCATTGAATATGAAAACCGTCCCTTGCCAAAGGGTCGCTCTCCGGCCCATACTCCTCGTTTCACAGCCAAGTG
>DAONEU010000102.1:0-5347 GCA_035403245.1 Bacteroidales bacterium
AAAGCAAAAGCGATCACCCCTAGGAAAATCAATACAAATGCAATAATGGTTAATGGAAGTGATTTATAAAGAAGTCCGGAGAGACCAGTCCAGTCATAAGCTGCTGTCAGATACCTCCTTAGAGACATCATCAATTCGCCTGGGCTAGCCTTTCTGGGGCATTCTGTACTGCATTGACCACAATAATAACACTCCCACGGTTTTAGAGATGCCTTAATTTCATCTTCCAGACCTAAGGTGGTGTAACGGATCATTTCTCTAGGAAATGAGCTCTCTTGAGTTGACAATGAGCAGGTAGCCGTACAATTTCCGCAATTGAAACATGCGTAAAAATCGTCCGAGCCATATTTTTTTAATTCTTCCGCAAATTTTGGATTTACTTTAGCCATTTTTCCGGTTTTTTAGTTTTTAACTTTGTAATAGTAATACTCCTCTTTTGCATCCAATCCATCGGGAGTGACAATGCCATACTTATTCATGGTCATTAGATGATAAGTTACCAAATCACCATTGATGCCCGTATTTTGGATGATTTCCGGGATGGTATTTCTTTCACGGATCCCCGCTAAGATCTCTTTCCAGATTTGGGGATACTCCTTCATTCCGGTAGTCTCCTCCTCCTCATGTTGATCATTTTGAACCACTTCGCCCTCTTTGATATCTACTTCAACTAAGAATCCATCAATCATCGATTCAATTTCATGGTCGGTGTATTGGGCAATTTCTATGGCATTCACCGGACATACTGGGGCACAGATACCGCAACCGGTACAAACAGCCTTATTCACGCCGGCAACCCTTTTCCCATCCACTTCCATCTCCTTGATGGCGGTGTAATCGCACACTTCTGCACATTTTCCACACCAGGTGCAAAGATCAGTATTCACTCTTGCAATAATCGGATCCACTGAAACAGTTCCCCGTTTCAAAAGCGCTACAATCTTAGAGGCTCCAGACATGGAAGACTGAACAGATTCACTGATGTTTTTCGGTCCCTGACAAGCACCACCAATATAAACCCCTTTAATAACGGTTTCTACCGGTTTTAATTTGGGGTGTATCTCATTGAAAAAGCGGTCACTGCCAGTAGGGATCTTTAAGAATTCTGAGATCTGAGCGGAATCTTCACGAGGAACCATCCCGGTAACCAAGACCACAAGGTCAGCCTCAATTTCCAAAGGCATTTTTGCTGTAAGATAATCTTTTACTTTCACAATCGTACTGTTGCCCACTTTCTCAACTATAGGCATCTCCTTCTCTTCATATTTGAAATAAAGATCCCCTTGTTTGGAAGAGGCTTCATACATCAATTCCTGCTTTCCGTAAGTTCTGATATCACGATATAAATGGTAGGTCTGAATCTCTTTATACTTTTCCTTAAGCTGTAAAGAAGCGTGAATGGTAGATGTACAACATTGTCTGGAACAATATTTATTATCCCCTTTGGTTTGACGACTTCCCACACAATAGATAAAGGCGACATCCTTGATCACTTTGTTGTTGTACATCAATTTTTTTGGATTCAATTCCATCAAAGTGTTCAATTCAGGAAGAGTGATCACATTATCTATAGTTTTGTACCCAAACTCACCCTCTTTGGGTTCATAATGGTTAAATCCGGTGGTAACCAAAACGGAACCCACTACTAAAGAAAGGGTTTGCTCTTGTTCATTAAAGTTAAATACAGATTTGTATTTTTCTTTGAAATCGGTCTCATTTTCAAGGATTTCTGGAAGTACAACCGGTACATCGGGCCATGCGTCAGGATAATTCTTAAAAATCGCTTTTCTCTTTTGGTACCCAAAATAGAACGGATCGGGAACTGAAACGGTACACTCTTCCATCGCTTGGCGAACCAGTTTAGGATCTGCATTGGGACTCAAATATCTCGGTTTCACTTTCACATCCACGGTGAAGTTTCCAAGACTTCCGGAAACTTTTTCTATAGAGGCACCTGCAAAAAGGGAAATGTTATTGTATTTTTTCATCTCCTGATAAAGCGAGGTAACCAATTGTTTTGCATTGGTTTCTGTAGGGAAAAGGGTCTCTTTTTGAGCCACTCTGCCACCCACAAAATAATCTTTTTCTATGATAAACACCTCAGTTCCTGAACGAGCCATGTCGATAGCGGCTTTCATTCCGGCAACACCTGCACCCACTACTAAAGCGGTATTTTTTACAGAAATGTCGATTGGTTCAAGGGATTCTGAGTAAGAAACCCTGTTGATCCCGGCGCGGATCAATCCGGCGGCTTTAACAGTTGCTTCATGGGGTTGATCACTATGAGCCCAGGAACATTGTTCCCGGATATTCACCTGAACATAGTTGGAAGGGTTCAATCCGGCTCTGCTGGCTACATTTTTGAAGGTATGCAAGTGTAGCTTTGGCGAACAGGAACAAACCACGATGGAATCCAATCCAAACTCCTGAATATCCTGAATCATCTCTTTTTGGTTAGAGTCGGCACATGCAAACATAACATCCTTGGAAACCACCACATTATCCTCTTCATGAAACATTTTGCTCAACTCTTCCACATTTACGTAATCGGAAATATTACCGCCGCAATGGCAAATATATACACCTATTTTTTCTTTCATATCCGGGAGTTTTATATGATTGTATTCATTTCTTTTATCTTATTCAAATATCCGGCCACTTCAGCTGCAGCACTTCCTGCAGAGAGGATCGAGTCCGGAATATCTTTTGGTCCGGAAGCTGCTCCTGCTACAAAAACGCCCTCTATGGAAGTCTTGGATGGACAGATCAACTCATCAACCTGTTTCACAAAGTTGAATTGATCCAATTCCAAAACAGATCCTTTGAACATCTGAGGAACCTCTTTGTTAGGAATCACACCGGTTGAGAGTACCACTAAATCGTGTTTAGCCTCTTTTACAATCCCTTTGAGGGTATCTTCATATCGTAAAATGAGATCACCGGAACCGTTTTCGTTTTCCCTGATTTTGGCCACTTTCCCTTTCACAAAATTCACACCCATCGCTTTGGACTGCATGAAGAACTCTTCATACCCTTTGCCAAACGCTCTGATATCCATGTAATAGATGGTGATATCCGCTAATGGCAACGCTCCCATGAGAAGTTGGGCTTGTTTTACGGAGTACATACAACAGATTTGAGAACAGATCGGATTGTTTTCGCAATCGGAACCACAACCGCTGTTTTCTATCGCAGAATCACGTGATCCGGTACATAAAATGTAGGCAATATTATCAGGAACTTTACCATCACCCGGACGAAGTATGTTATTAAACGGTCTTGTTGGCGCAATCAATCGATCCATTTGCATCGAATCGATCACATTGGCATACTGATTATATCCGTAGTTTGGTTTTCCGGATGGTGGAAACAGTTTGTACCCTGTTGTAACTACTACAGATTGTGTTGTTGTAACCAAATACTCATCTTTTTGTGTAAAGTCGATCGCATTAGATGGACAAGCAGACACACATTGGTGACATTCCCTACAGTTACTGCAATCGAGACAGCGTGCTGTGGCCTCTTTCACTTGTTCTTCGGTGTAGGTTTGTTCCACCTCTTCCCACGATCTGGCTCTTTCAGCAAGCGGTTTCATGTTTGGTTCAACCTGAGGAAGTAGCATGTGTCGTCTGTTGATGATCGGTTCTTTGTCAACAGCAGGAAGTTTATCCCCATCTTCAAAGTCGTACATATTTAAGTCTCTTAAGAACTTATCCATGTAGAATGCAGCTTTTTTCCCCTGACCGGCCGCTTCAATCAATGTGGTCGCACCTGTTACGGAGTCCCCACCTGCAAATATGTAAGGGACAGAAGTTTGAAGCGTTTTGCCATCCACTTTAATTGTCCCGTTGTTATTCAATTCAACCTGATCTTTGAAAGGGGATGTGGATGGTTTTAATCCAATCGCTTCTATTACAAAATCAACAGGTTCTATATATTCGGATCCCTTAACGGGTTGAGGAGCACGTCGGCCGCTGGCATCTGGAGCACCCAACTCCATTTTAACCAGTTTTACATGAGTGATCACCCCATTTTCTCCTAAGTATTCCACAGGATTTCTAAGGATGGAAATTTCAACACCCTCCTCCTCAGCTTCATGGATTTCAGGAGCAAAGCAAGGCATCTCTTCCCGACTTCTTCTATACACCACGGTCACTTTTTCAGCTCCCAGACGTAAAGAGGTACGGGCAGCATCAATGGCAGTATTGCCACCACCAATCACCATCACTTTTTTACCGGTGAGGTTCTCTTTAACTCCGATATTGGCTTCCCGAAGGAAATGTAAACAATCGACAATCCCTTTCAAATCAGACCCTTGGGTGTTTGATTTCACTGCATCATGAGTACCCACTGAGATGAAAATAGCGTCGAAGTTGTCGTTTTTAAGTTGTTGTAAATCGGTGATTTTACGATTCACTTCGATCTCAACACCTAAAACGGTTATGTTTTTTAGATCGCGATCCACCACATCTTTTGGGGCGCGATATTCCGGTAGGGCAAGGCGGAGCATTCCACCTGCGCCGGGGGCAGCTTCAAAGATCTTCACGGTATGACCTTTGAGAGCCAGATGGTACGCAGCAGTGATCCCTGCAGGTCCCGACCCGATTACGGCAATCCGTTTATCGGTTTTGTTTTTGATTTCAACAGCTGGTGGTTCCGGATATTTCTCGTAATACCAATCTGCAAAGTAACGTTTTGTTTTCCTGATATCCACTGAAGCATCCACACTGGAACGTGTGCAGGCATTTTGGCAAGGTGCATAGCAAGCACGCCCCAAACTACCGGGAAACGGAATATCTTCCAGATGAAGTTTCATGGCTTCTTCATACTGACCGTTTCGTACTAAAGTGATATATCCATAAGGTTTGACTCCCCCCGGACATTCATTGATGCATGGAGCCGAATGGCACGCCCTGTCAATATTTGCAATCCTTGGATTCGCTAGATTGAAAGGGATATAAGCCACTTTTCTCCCTGCTAAGTTAGCATTATATTCATCTTTTCTGATTTCCGGACACACCGCTTCACAATGAGCACACCCTGTGCAATCTTCTGCGATCACATATCGTGCTTTCTTGTTGATCTCTACCGAAAATTGATCCCCATCCTTGTGAATCCCGGCAATATCACTGTTTAACATCAGGGTGATATTCGGGTGTCTGGCAGTTTCAGACATTTTTGGTGTAGTAATACACGCTGCACAGTCTAAAGTGGGGAACACCTTACTCAGCTGGATCATTTTTCCACCGATAGATAACGCTTTATCCACCAACAGAACCTGATAACCCATATCCGCAAGGCTTAACGCTGCTTCTTGTCCGGCAATACCACCTCCAATAACCAAACT
>DAONEU010000102.1:5447-7280 GCA_035403245.1 Bacteroidales bacterium
TCGGCACAGCGGGAACTGAATGAACACTCATGTCCGTCTGCAGCGATAAACACCCCATCAAATCCATTTTCCAGTGCGTGCATGATCCATTTCGGTTTGATACCGGAGGAACAGGGCAAGCTGATCACATAAACGGATGGATTGTAATGGATTTTTCTCAATCCGGCCTGATCGATTCCTGGATCTGAAATCTTATCGGTTGAAAAAACCAGAATTTTCGGAGATTTTTTATTTTGTTCCATGATTGGTCCATTTTAAAAAAGGATTCAGAAAACAAAATTTCTGAATCCTCTTTTTTAAAAATTTACTCTTTAACTAAAAAAAGACGGCTAAAACTATCTTCGTCGAAGCATCCTAGGTATTCGTGACCCACTTTTTCGCACCAGCGAGGGATATCATTCTTGGTGCCTTCGTCGGCAGAAAGGATCTCCATAATTTCGCCTGATTCTAGGTCTGCGATCGCTTTTTTAGCAGCCAAAAGGGGACCTGGACAAGCGGTTCCACGGGCATCAACGACTAAGTTGGATTTTAAGTTTTTTAATTCTTCGGTTGTCATAATGATATAATTTTAAAGATGAATTTCTACTATTAAATAAACAATTGGAATGAGCTTTCCCCTGCATCAGCCACAAATGTAGCAGCACCGGCGTAGCGAAGATGAGGGTAATCGATAAACTCCTCTTTTTTGAATCCCATGAGGTCCATAGACATTTCGCAGATCGTGATTTCGATACCGAGTTCACCTGCTTGTTGGAACATTTCACCTAGAGAAAGTACATTTTTCTTCTTCATCAGCATCTTGATCATCATAGGTCCCATCCCCACCATGTTCATATTAGAAAGTTTCAATTGATCTTTCCCTTTAGGAAGCATCATGCCAAACATTTTAGAGATGAAGTCTTTCCCTTTTGGATGTTTTTTAGGGTCACGAAGCGCAGAGAGAGCCCAGAACGAGAAGAACAGTTTCACTTTGGTATCCATCGCAGCGGCAGCCAAAGAGATGATCATCGCAGCCAGGATCTTATCCATATCGCCCGAAACGATCGCCATAGAAAGCTGATCTTTTCTGTTATTCTCAAGTTTTTTCACCTTCTTCTCCAACTTTTCGATTTGGCTTTGAAGGGCTTCTAAATTTAATTCGGAATTGTTTTCCATACGATTATAATTTTAAGGTTTTGATCTTGTATTTTTTACAATGCAAATATGAAACAATTTCAAACCGATTCAGACGAACCGAGTGTGCAAGTTCTTATATTAAAATGTGATATAAATCACAAAATAAGGTAATAGGTAATAAGTAACAAGTAATAGGTAACAGTTTTCAGTTATCAGTTTTCAGTTATCAGGTTTCAGGTTTCAGTTATCAGGTTTTACTTTTTACTTTTTACTTTTTACCTCGCGAAAAACCGCAAGCGGTTTTAAAGATATTTTAAACCACTGAGAACGCAAAGATAATTCACAGAGTTAACAAAGATATGAAATAATAAAACCATCCTAATTTTTAATATATTTGCACTTTAATTACAACAAAATGAATTTTAAGGAAATACTTACCAATATAACAAAATAGATTTCATGAACTATTATGAAAAATTATTAATCAATTATAAAGTTCAAGAAGGTAAGTTTAAATATAATTTGCATTACAAAAATGTTTTAGATGACAAGATAGATAAATTGTCTGATTACATTGATGAATTTGGAACATTTGAAAATTGTACTTTTCCAAATGAAGAATAATTTATCCAAACTATCTCATAACACTTATTTGAAAGGAAGGCTGAAAACTGAGTGATGATTTTTATATTTTCTTACCTTTGTGAACTTTGCGTT
>DAONEU010000103.1:0-7040 GCA_035403245.1 Bacteroidales bacterium
GTGAAATATTCTTTGCGAACTTTGCGGTTGATTATTCTTTGCGAACTTTGCGGTTAAAAATTCTTTGTGACCTTTGCGGTGAAATATTCTTTGTGTTAATTGCGTTTATATAATTTATGTGTTTTAAAAATATTATTTATGAATAACTTTACATTTCAAAACCCTACAAAATTGATCTTTGGTCGCGACACGATCGTTAAACTGGCTAAAGAGATCCCCTCCGATAAAAAGATTATGATCACTTTTGGAGGTGGAAGCGTGAAACAAAATGGTGTATATGAACAAGTTATATCTGCTTTAAAGGGACATTCCTACATCGAATTCTGGGGTATCGAACCCAATCCGACGGTGGAAACCCTTCGTGAGGCAATTCAACTGGGAAAAGATAACAACATTGATTTTCTGTTAGCCGTTGGTGGTGGATCGGTATTAGATGGGACTAAACTCATATCCGCCGGAATCCCTTTTGATGGTGATCCTTGGGAATTAGTGTTAAATCCAATCCGTATTCAAAAGTTGATTCCACATGCTGCAGTGCTCACTCTACCTGCAACAGGTTCTGAGATGAATCGTGGTGCGGTGATTTCTAACAAAATCACTCATGAAAAGTTGGCTTTTTACTCTTCTCATCCCCAATTTTCGATTCTGGATCCTCAAGTGACTTTCTCACTACCTCCATATCAAATAGCCTGTGGATTAGCAGACACTTTTGTTCATGTTTTGGAACAATATCTTACTGTTACCGGTGAGTCTCCATTGATGGATCGTTGGGCTGAATCTATTCTTCAAACTGTCGTTGAAATTGCTCCAAAAATAAAAGAAAATTCGCATGATTACGATTTGATGTCTCAATTTATGTTGTGTGCTACAATGGCTTTGAATGGTTTTACATCGATGGGAGTGTCACAAGATTGGGCAACACACATGATTGGTCACGAAATTACAGCTTTGCACGGATTGACACACGGACACACTTTAGCAATTATCCTTCCAGGTACTATGGAAGTGATGAAAGAACAAAAATGGAATAAAATCTTGCAATTAGGTGCCCGTGTTTTTCATATCACAGATGGTGCAGAGTCTGAAAGAGTTGCATTGACCATTAATCAAACGGAACAATTTTTCCGTTCTCTGGGGCTTCCTACCCGACTCAAAGAAGTGAATATTGGAGAAGAGAGTATTCAAAAAATCAAAAACAGATTTCTTGAACAAAATATTTTGCTAGGGGAACAACAAAATATTGATGGTTTTGTAGCTGAAAAGATACTCAAAACCGTGATGGAATAATGAATCGTGAGTGTAAGTAAATAGGAAACTATTTACTTACATTCCTTTTGTAGATATCAAATGTATTCTGCAACAAAGATGCAATTGTCATAGGGCCAACACCACCGGGAACAGGGGTGATAGCTGATGCAATTTTTTCGATACTTGGAACATCAATACTGTTGTAAATATCACCTACTAGCTTACCATCAATGCTGTTGATCCCCACATCGATAACAACAGCTCCCTCTTTAAGCATGTCTGCGTGGATCAGGTTTGGACAACCAATCGCGACGATTAATATCTCAGCTTGACGTGTTAAATAGGGTAGATCGCGTGTTTTGGAGTGACAGATGGTTACTGATGCATTATTTTTCAACATCAATTGTGCAACTGGATTTCCAACTAAATTACTTCGTCCAATCACAACACAATGTTTTCCAGTGATATCAATTTGCTCTTCTTGGAGTAAAGATAAAATTCCTCTAGGTGTACAAGGGATGATGCCATCATTGGATGTAGATAATAAGCCAACATTCATTGGATGTAACCCATCAACATCTTTTTTATAATCTATCGCATTAATAATTTTGTTTTTATCAATATGTTTAGGAAGAGGTAGCTGAACTAAAATAGCATCAACAGAAGGATCATTATTAAGTTTTTCGATTAATGTTAAAAGTTCAGTTTCTGATGTATTACATGGTAAGTTGTGAATATCACAATCCATTCCGATTGCATTGGCTGCTTTCTTTTTATTACCTACATGAGTAGCACTATGAGGATCATCACCTACTAAAACAAGATCCAATTTTGGGGCTCGTTGATATTTTTCGACACAATAAGCGATATCTATTGTCAAAATAGACTTGATTTTTTTGGCTAATGCACTACCGTTGATGATTTTCATTGTATTTTTATTTAATTTGCAAATTTACACCTTTTTTTCCAAAATTATTCTCCTTATCAGATCCATTTTTTCTTGCTCCGACAAAGAAATATCGATCCAATGGATTAAAAACCCTTCACGTTCCATTTTTCTGAACCATGTCAT
This sequence comes from Bacteroidales bacterium, assembly GCA_035403245.1. Classification (GTDB taxonomy): domain Bacteria; phylum Bacteroidota; class Bacteroidia; order Bacteroidales; family WCHB1-69; genus UBA5429. The sequence goes on from DAONEU010000103.1 coordinate 2,321, forward strand.
CTGTCTTTTTGAAAATTGATGAATTGCAATATTCAAACGATCAAAAAGGGTTTGATAATTGATCTCTTTTAATAGATATTGGGTTACAAATTTATATTCCAAACCATATCTGATTAATTGATTTACATTTACCCCCTCATCAATGAGAAGTTGAATCTCTTCTATCATGCCGTTTTCGAGACGCTCTTTTAATCTTTTGGTTATTTTAGACCTTATCAAATCGCGATCCCCTTTTAATCCAAAAATAACAGAGGGTATAGGAGTTGCTATTTCCATTAATTCAGGGTGTTGCTGATAGTAAAACTCAATTTCCAATGCTCGATATAAGCGTACTCTATTTTCTGTATCAGTGTTATTATGAAGAGATTTAAACTGAGCTAAAAGAGTTGATAATTGTTCTTCAGAATAGGATGCCCATTCAGTGCGAAGTAGTTGATTTTCCGGAACCGGAAAAAGTTTGTATCCTTTCAGTAATGCTTCAATATACATCCCGCTACCCCCGCATAAAATGGTTTCTTTACCTTTATTTTGGATCTCATGAATAGCTTTATGAGCCAATTGTTGATATTGGAAAACATTATATTCTACTCCGGGCTCCACAATATCGATTAAGTGAAAGGGTATTTGTATTCCATTAATTTGATAATCTGACAGATCCTTACCTGTTCCAATATCCATTTTCCGGTACACCTGACGAGAATCAGCACTCACAATTTCGGCACCTAATTCCAGCGCCAGAAGAGCCGCTAAGCGGGTTTTTCCGGATGCTGTCGGTCCTAATATCGTGATGATTGGCTTCATAATCAACTGTTAATGTGCGTCATACCAACTTTTTCCACTGTTGATTTCCACTTCTAAAGGAACCTTCAGTGTCATAGCTTGATTCATCAATCGGGGAACCAATTCCATAATGATAGAAACCTCTTCATTTGGAACATCAAAAATCAATTCATCATGAACTTGAAGTACCATTTTGGTTTTCAATTTTCTAACATTTAGTTCTTTGTAAATATGGATCATGGCAACTTTGATGATATCCGCTGCAGTTCCTTGTATAGGAGCATTGATAGCGTTTCGTTCAGCTGCTTTTCGAAGAATTCCGTTTGAAGATTTAATATCTCTTATATATCTTCTTCTTCCCAGAAGTGTTTCAACATACCCGGTTTTTCTTGCAAACTCCATAACACCGTTCATGTAAGCTTCAATCTTTGGGAAGCTCTTATTATAATCAATAATCAACATTCTGGCTTCTGCCTGAGGGATATGTAATCGTTCAGAAAGCCCAAAAGCTGAGATCCCATATAAAATTCCAAAATTTACTGTTTTCGCGTATCTTCTTTGTTCGCTGGTTACCTGATTTGCTGGAACATGATAAACCTGCGCTGCGGTTGCTGTATGGATATCTTCATGATTCAAGAATGCTTGGATCATGTTATGGTCCTCAGCAGCAGAAGCGACTACCCTAAGCTCAATTTGAGAATAGTCGGCAGAAATCAATGTGTGATTTTCGGAAGAAGCAATAAATGCTTTCCGAATCTCTTTTCCGCGTTCCGTTCTGATAGGAATATTCTGAATATTGGGATTGATTGAACTCAATCTACCGGTAGACGTGATTGTTTGTTGAAAAGTGGTATGAATTTTCCCTGTTTTAGGATTGATCAGTTGAGGAAGTGCATCGATATAGGTTGATTTCAACTTCGACAAAGAGCGCCATTCTAAAATCAATGAGACTATGGGATGTTTGTGTGTTAACTTCACTAAAATCTCTTCACCGGTTTGATACTGCTTGGTTTTAGTAAGCTTTGCATTTTCAATAATTTTGAGTTTTTCGAACAAAACTTCCCCCATTTGTTTAGGTGAACCAATATTGAACGGGGCTCCGGCATACTCATAAATCTTGTTTTCGATCTCTTTAAGTTCATTTGCAATTACCACAGAACTCTCTTCCAATACTTTAGGATCTAATTTTATCCCGGCTAACTCCATATCTGCTAAAACTTCACTCAAAGGCATCTCTAAATTTTGAAATAAATCGTACAGATTTGATTTGTTCAATTCCTCTTTAAAAAGAGGATAGAGTTGTTTGTATATTTCAATTTTTTCACAAGTTGAAGTTACAATTTTATCAAAAGTGGTTTCAGCTTCTTGGGGCAGAAGTTCATATTCCAAATAATTTTCTGACAGGCGATCCAACTGATGGGAATTTTCAGGTTGCACTAAATAGTGTGCAATTTGGATATCAAATAATGGCGCATTATTTGAAATATGGAGCAGTTTCAGATATTTAAAAGTAGGTTTTACTTGATATGAGATGATCTCTTTTTGACTGTTAAAGATAGATTCTAAAAAATGAATGAAGTGTCTATCCGTATTTTCCAATATATGGTAATAAATCGGATTAGAAAAAGTAGAAAATGCAAATCCTGCAATCTTTTCATTGACTAAAATCCAATCAAAAAACAATTTTTCAGATTCAAAAGTGGATGGGCTAACTTCATTAGGATTCTTAACTTCAACAAACTGATGTTCTTTATCTTTGAATCTTGAAAATGGATGAACTTCTACGATTGGGACAATCTCTTCAACTGGAGTAAAAAGATCGGGAGCTGAAGTTTTAGGAGCGCTTTGAACTGAAAGATCAGTAAATATTCTTTGGGCAATGCTTCTAAACTCCAGTTCATTAAACAGTTTTTTTAGCTTTTCAACATCCGGTTGTTCCATTTTCATCTGATCAAAATCATAGGCAACAGGAACATCCAACATAATAGTAGCTAATGATTTAGACATCATTGCTTTATCCTGATTCTCGATTAGAGTCTCTTTCAATTTTTGATTGTCAACCTGATCAATATTTCGGTATAGGTTTTCGATAGAATGGAATTGAGCGATTAGTTTTTTAGCTTTGACTTCACCGACATTAGGTACACCCGGAATATTATCTGATGCATCTCCCCATAGACCTAAAATATCGATTAATTCTTCCGGTTCAGCGATTCCATATTTTTCACAAATCTCTTTAACTCCGACAACCTCCGCTTTTTGTCCAAATTTGCCGGGTTTGTACATGAAAATATTTTCAGAAACCAACTGACCGTAATCTTTATCTGAAGTCATCATATACACTTGAAATCCTTCAATTTCAGCTTTTTTGGCTAACGTCCCAATTACATCATCCGCTTCATATCCATCTTTAAGTATTACCGGTATTTTAAATGCATTTAGAATCTCTTTAATATAAGGAATTGCTGTAATAATATCATCAGGAGTAGATTCACGATGTGCTTTATAGGCTTCAAAATCTGCATGACGTAAAGTAGGAGCTCCCGTATCGAAAGATACTGCCAAATGGGTTGGTTTCTCTGTTTTAATTAATTCGTATAGTGTATTGGTAAAACCGAAAATTGCAGAAGTATTGAGCCCTTTCGAGGTAATTCTAGGGGATCTTACCATAGCATAATAGGCTCTATAAATGAGCGCCATGGCATCGAGTAGAAAAAGTTTTTTCATGGTATTTTTATTTAATCAAATCTAATGGCATTAATGGGAGCTATTTTACGAGAGACAAATAGTGCAGGTATAGCTAAGGCAGTTATACAAATCAATAAAACCCCTGTGTTAACAGCTAAAACAACTAAAATATTCAAATCTACCGGAACATACGAAACATAATAGGTCTCAGGATCCAGTTTGATCAATTTAAAATATTTCTGTACTGAAAAAAGTAAAAGAGCAACTCCATTTCCCCAAGCTATACCTCTTAATATCAACCTCATCGCCATAATTAAAAACAACCTAAAAATGGATTTGGTTTCCATTCCAATTGTTTTCAATATTCCTATAGTTTTAGTTTGTTCTAATACAATGATAAAAAAAGTTGAAATCATAGTGATCACACAAACAAAAACAGTGATAAAAAGGAGCACAACTACATTAGTATCAAATAGTAACAACCATTCAAAAATATTAGGATATATTTGTTTGATTGTTTCAGCTTTTAATTGATAGCCTATAGAAAGATTGACTTTTTCCCCCATTTTATCAATGTTTGAATAATCATCAATAAGCAATTCTATTCCTCCTACTTGTGTTGAATCCCAACCATTTAATTTTTGAACATGCCTTAAATCGACCAACACAAACTTGTCATCATAGTCAGGAAGACCCGTCTCAAAAATCCCGGCAACGATAAAACTTCTCTGTTTGGGAGGATCTTGTACAAAATAGGCTGCAACTTTATCTCCGACATTTAGTTTCAACTTTTTGGACATTTTCTTAGAAATAAAAACATCCTTACTGGGATTTGGAGTATTAAAAAGATTGGGTTTTCCTTTTATTAAACATTTAGAAAAAACGGACCATGCAAATGTAGAATCTATTCCTTTAAGGACAATCCCTTCTACTTGGTCTGAAGTTTTAAAGATTCCAACTTTAGTCGAATAATATTGGATATTTTTTATTTGTGGATCTTTTTGCAGATCTGAAATAAAAAATTGATTTCTATTAAATGGAATAGGATCAAAGGAATAATTTTGATCATAATTGGAAATTCGGATATGGGATCCAATTCCCACGACTTTTTCTCTGATCTCCTTTTTATAACCATTGGTTATCATCACTGCTAAAAGCATGATCACCAGACCAAGGGCAACTCCCGCGATGGTGAGCTGAATCACCGGACGAGAATATTTATTGTTTCTCGTTTTTAGCAGTTGCGATGATA
>DAONEU010000104.1:0-6962 GCA_035403245.1 Bacteroidales bacterium
GCATCATTGAATTCGTAGCTGCTGGAAGCTCCCTCTTCGTATCTGATCTTTTCGTATTCAAATGCGATTTTGGAAGATTGATAATATTCTTTGGCAGATTGGTATCTTTCTTTGGCCGCGATTGCATTGGCATATGCCTGTTGAATCTCTTTAATTAAATTCAATTTTCCCTCTTCCATTTGGTATTCCTGGGATTTTACATTCAATTTAGCTAATCTAACATTATCATAAGTAGCCAGTTTGTCAAAAATGGGTATAGATAATGAGACACCTACTACTTGTCTTGAATTGTTATTAAATTGGGTATTGAATGGGGTATTAGGATATTCAGCTGTAGGGGTAAACATGTAATTGTAACCGGTACCATAGTTTGCAAATAAGCTAAGTGAAGGGTACCATGAGGATTGCGCAATTCTAATATCGTTTTTGGCTTTGTCAATTTTGTTCAAAGCAGCTTTGATCGCGGGTCTGTTTTGTATAGCGCTGTTGATTAATCCGTCAACATTTATTTCTCTAGATAAAAGTTCATCAATTAGGTATGTTTTATCCATTGAAACAATATCAAACTGAGCTACATTGGGATAATTGATCAACTGAGCCAAATCAAGAATCGAAATATGAAGTGAATTTTCAGCTTCCACAACATTGTAGTGATCATTGGCTAATGTTGATTTTGCAACATAAAGGTCAGCATCTGAACTTTTCCCGTTTTGAACAAGAAGTTCAGTTTTTTTGACCATGTCGATTGATATCTGTTCCTGAACTTTGGCAACTTCTAAAATTTCTCTGTTTAAAAGTACTTGAAGATAATAGGCCATAACATTAATTTCCACACTTTCACGTACTTGTTGTAATTCATAAACAGATGATTGCAAGTCAAATTGATTAGATTTGATTTGATAAAAGGTTCTGAATCCCTGAAAAAGGTCCATATTCAAACCAAGTCCAAAGGATGTTGAAGTTTGGTTTCCGGAAACGATCAATGAAGATGCTACCTGAGATCTTCCAAAATCAAGATTTTGACCAACAGATGCGGAAACGGAAGGTAGAATCCCCATTTTTGTTGAATGACTTTGAATTTGTTTATTTTGAAATTCCAAAATCTTTTGTTTCACTGTAAAACTATTCTGTAAAGCAAATGAGACACAGGAATCTAAGGTCCATTGTTGTTTTTCCTGTGCATTTACAAGGAAATTAGAGAATACAAATAAACCTATAATGAAAGAGGTTGCTACCTTTTTTGAACTTCCATTTAACTTTTTGAAAAAATTGTTGCTCATATTTTTCTTTTATCTTGTTTAAAAATTCTACAAATTGTTGTTTTAGAAAACAATTGGCAAATATAAGTAACTTTTCGTTTATGAAGTAGCTTTCACAAAAAAATTGTACATTTGCATCTATAATCTAAAATTAAAAATGGAGGAGAGTATCATTTACGGGATTCGCCCAATATTAGAGGCGATTGAGAGTCAAAAAACGATTGACAAAATATTTATACAAAAGGGGTTAAAGGGTGATCTCTTCAAAGAATTCTTTTACCTTGTTCGTCAAAACAAAATTCCTTTTCAATATGTTCCTATTGAAAAATTAAACCGATTAGTGAGGGGAAATCACCAGGGTGTGGTAGCTTTTATCTCAGCGATCGAATATCAAAGCATTTTTGATGTACTTCCGGGGATTTTTGAAACTGGGAAACCACCATTTATATTGATTCTTGATAAAATCACTGATGTTAGAAATGTTGGAGCAATTGCTCGTTCAGCTGAATGTGCAGGTGTAAATGCTATCGTACTTCCGCTGAACGGTGGGGCTCAATTAAATGAGGATGCAGTTAAAAGTTCCTGTGGCGCATTATTCAAAGTACCAATATGTCGGCATTCCAATCTGGTTGAGGTGATCCGCTATCTAAAAGATTCCGGTATTGAAGTGGTCGGAGTAACAGAAAAAGCAAAACAGTATCATTATCAAAAAGATTATAAAAACCCGATTGCTTTTATTATGGGTAATGAATATGAAGGGATTGCCTGGGATTACCTAAGAGAATGTAATGATTCTGTACAAATACCAATGGTTGGAACTATAGATTCATTAAATGTATCTGTTGCAACCGGTATTATTCTATTTGAAGTAGTTAAACAGAGACTTGCAGAATAAAGTTATATGAAAAAAATTGGCATTCTTTCAGATTCTCATGGATATACGCATCCAAGACTCTTTGATTTCTTTAAGGAGTGTGATGAAATATGGCATGCAGGTGATATGATGAGTGACAGCATATTAACTGATTTACAAGCTATTACAAAGGTACGAGCTGTTTACGGAAATTGCGATGGTTGGGATGTTCGTTCTAACTGTAAAGAAATTGAAGTATTTGATTGTGAACAACATAAGGTTTTTTTAAAACATATTGTTGGAAGGCCGGGGAAATATGAAAAAGAGGTTTTAGCAATGATCCAAAAATCGAGTCCTACCATTGTTGTAGCTGGTCATTCCCATATTCTAAAAGTTCAATTTGATCAATTACACCAGTTTCTATTTATCAATCCCGGAGCATCAGGAAAGTATGGAATTCACAATCACATTACTTTTTTAAGATTTGAAATTGATGGTTCAACCATTTCAAATCTTGAAGTTTACGACGAACCAAGATAAACTAAAAATTTATTGATTTGACAACTTAATCATTTCAAAATGGCTAAAAGAAAGAAAAAAGACACTATGTTAAGCAATTCTCCTCTTGGGTATCTGCTTTGTAGAGTTATCCGAGATGAAAATAAAACCCCAACAGACATAGAAATCGTTGAAATTAATGCAGCATTTGAAGATTTATTTCAAATGAAATCTGAAACAATTGCCGGTGAATTAGTTTCTAATATAGATCCCCATTATTTTTCTGAACACCCTGATTGGATCCCTTTTTTTGAGAGTATTTCCAAAACAGGAATCTCAACCTATTTTGAGCAATATGAAAAAATGCTCAAAAAATGGTTTAACATCAATGCGTTTTACAACAAGGACGAATGTTATACTTTTTTATTTCAAGATATTACAGATCAAAAGATTATTTCTGAAGCCTTAGAAAGATTCATGTCATTCAATATTAAAAATATTGATTATAATTATATTGCGGAAAAAGCGAAAGAGATCTCAGGAGCAAAATATGTGATTTTCAATAAATATGTAGAAAGTTCAAATTCATATAAATGTGTTGGAATTTCTCAATTTAATGAAAGTCTGGAAAAAGCTATTTCCACTTTGGGGTTTGATTTTAGAGAAAAAATCTGGACTTTTGATGAAACAACGGAGGACATCATCTCACATCAAAAAACGACCCGTTTTGAATCATACAGTGATTTGGCGGGGATGTTAGTTTCTAAAAAAATCGTAAATAGTGCCGCCAGAATCTTTGGGTTAGGACACTGTTATCTGGTTAGGAGTACAGTGGAAAAGACCATTTTAGGTGACTTTGTTTTGGCTTTTGGAAAAAAGAATGAATTAAAGAATAAAGAATTGATGGAGACCTACTCCGATATGGTGGGGATGTTGATAAATCGATTAAATTTTGAACAATCCTATTCAAATGTTAATAAGGAATATCAATCTTACAAGAGTTTTAGCGAACTCGTTGTAAACAATACTTCTGATACTATTGCTGTCGTTTCTTACTCCATGAACCCTACTTACGAATATGTAAGTCCTTCGGTTTATAAAAACTTAGGTTATTCACCAGAATACTTTATTGGAAAACATGTATGGGATTTGGATATTATCCATCCCGATGATAAAACCAAATTACAAAATATTCTAGCACAATATCATGATAACAAAAATAATTTAAAGGGAATTCCAATAAAAGGATCTACCTCAGAGAGTCTAGAATATAGGTTAAAAGATCGATCCGGAAAATGGATAACCGTTCAGAGTTCGGCAACACTAGCCGGGAATCAAATCATTTTGGTGGAAAGAAATATCACAGAAAGTAAAGAGTTGGAACAAGAAATAACGGACCTTTTCTATATTAACTTAGATATTCTATGTACATTCGACAAAAAAGGAAACTTTAAAAAAGTAAGTGATGAATGGTATAATCTACTTGGATATAACCAAAAAGATTTAAAACGCCTTAATTTACGTGATATTATTCATCCGGAAGATTATGATACAACTCTATACGCGTTAGTAAAACTTACAAGCAACAAGAAAATTACGCATGTTGTCAACAGATGTCGTCATCAAAATGGCAGTTATAGAATCCTAGAATGGAGAATCAATAAGACAGGTGATAATTTTGTTGCCTCAGCCCGAGATATTACAACTCGAAGACAAGCAGAAAATGAGATTGCACATATCACGAAAATGCAAGAGCTGCTCATTAAAATTTCATCCGATTATATCAATATAAATATTGAAAAAATTGATGAAATTATCAACAACTCTCTAACAGAAATTGGAAGTTTTGTCAAAGCTGACAGAGCCTACATTTATGAATATCACTGGGATCAAAATACTGCTAAAAAAACTTATGTTTGGTATACTGAAAAACTGACACGTGGGGATTTTCAAATTCAACATATCCAGTTAGAACAAATCCAAAGTTTTGCCAATGTTCATCAAAAAGGGAATTTAGTTTCTTTAAGTAACATTAATGATTTGTCGGATCAAGACCCAATAAAAGACTATTTTACTTCTCAAAGGGTTAAAAGTATTATTACCATTCCGATGATGGATAACAATGAATGTATTGGATTTGTAGGATTTGATGCCGTTTTAAATTTTCAATATTTTTCAGAGAAAGAGGAGGTGCTATTAGGAATCTTTGCTGAGATGTTAGTAAATATGAAAAATAGGGTGAAGTCATTTAATATGATCAGTCGACAATTTGAGATTCAAAAACTAATAACTTCTATTTCGTCTGATTTTGTTGGAGCAAATTTTCAAAATATTGATTCGAAAATTAAGTCGATGTTGTACGAAACAGCTCATTTTTTTGAAGCCGATCGTTCATTTATAATCCATTTTAAAGAGGAAACGCAGGAAGCTTTTTTTACCAATGAATGGTGTGATGAAAGATTTTTAACAAAGCTGAAGAAGAACCATAAACTATCCTATAATACCATTCCATGGTTATTAAATGAACTCAAAAAAAATCATGCAGTAAATATAGCTGAAGTAAAGGATCTACCCATAGAAGCAGCTTCAGAAAAGAAAATCTGTATGGATATCAACATCAAATCGTTTTTATGGATCCCTATTGTATATAAAAACAAGATTCTGGGGTGTCTCGGGTTTGATGCTGTTAAAGCTAATAAAGCATGGGATTCTAACGAATTAAAGGTTCTACAAGTAATTGCCAATATTTATGCAGAGTCTATTTCAAAAGTACAAATTGAAAAAGAACTTATTGAAGCCAAAAATGTAGCAGAAAGTGCAAATAAAGCCAAAACAGAGTTTCTTTCCAATATGAGTCATGAAATTAGAACCCCTTTGAATGGAGTTATTGGATTTACTGAATTATTAAAAAATACGTCCTTAAACACAATTCAACAAGAATATCTATCGAATGCCATCACATCAGCTAATTCATTATTAGGAATTATCAGTGATATTTTAGACTTTTCAAAAATTGAAGCCGGAAAGCTCGATCTTGAGTTTATAAAAACTGACTTGATTAATTTAGTAGAAAGTGCGTCAGATATTATAAAAATTCATGCTTCAAAAAAGAATCTAGAATTGCTTTTAAATATTCAACCTGATACTCCTCGTTATGCAGTTGTTGATCCTGTAAGATTAAAACAAATCTTAGTAAATCTCTTAAATAATGCAGTAAAATTTACTCCATTTGGAGAGGTTGAATTAGGATTGACTTTTGAAAAGATCAATGATTCACAAGGATATTTTACTTTCGTAGTTCGTGATACCGGAATAGGAATTAATGAGATGGAAAGTAAGAAACTTTTCAAAGCATTTTCTCAAGCAGATACTTCAACTACCAGAAGATATGGTGGAACCGGTTTAGGTCTGGTAATCTCCAATTCACTGGCCAATCAAATGGGAAGCACCATCCAATTTGAAAGTGAAGAAGGGGTTGGAACAGTTTTCCAATTTACAATTGATACTGAATTTGAAACGGAGGAAACATTCCATAAAGATCGAATCGAAAACTTGAACAGAGTTCTCATTGTTGATGATAACCAAAATAATAGAATTATTTTAAAACATGCTCTGGAATATTGGGGAATTGAATGTCTTGAAGCCGATAGTGGTATGGAAGCAATTAAAATAATCGAACAGGAAAAACCATTCGATGCTTTTATCATTGATTATCACATGCCTTTTTTAAATGGTGTAGACACAATCAAATTGATACATAAAAATGGAAATTTTAAACCCGATCAACAGTCGATTATCTTACTCCTTAGTTCTTCCGATGAGCAAATCAATCAAGAAGGTGTACAAGATTTGAACGTTAGGTTTACTTTAACAAAACCGGTTAAACCTAATGAGTTGTTTTTTTATTTAAAAAATTTAAAAACACAATTTAAAATCCAGGATACTCCTGACAAAATCGATGAATATACCCCTTTAGATGAAACAGAATCTAAGAAATTAACTATTTTAGTTGCGGAAGACATTAAGATGAACTACATCTTAATCAACAATTTATTAAAAAAATTGTACCCAAATGCAACCATTTTGGAAGCTTCAAATGGGAAAGAGGCTATTGAAGTCGTACAGTTAAAAAATCCGGATATCATCCTGATGGATGTTCAAATGCCTACTATGGATGGAATTGAAGCAACCAGACAAATAAAGAATTTAGATAATGGTAAGTATTCAAAAATTCCGATCGTTGCTTTAACAGCAGGTGTTTCAAAAAAAGAGAGGGACGAGTGTTTTCAAGCCGGAATGTCTGATTTTATAGCTAAACCTATCGATAGATCTCTCCTTGAAAAAGTTTTCCA
>DAONEU010000105.1:0-5506 GCA_035403245.1 Bacteroidales bacterium
CAGAGAGTCCTCTGATGATAGACCAAGGAGATCTTACGATAGTGACAGACCTCGCAGAGAATCCTCTGATGATAGACCACAGAGATCATACAGTGACGACCGCCCTAGAAGGTCTTTCAACAACGAAGAAGAAAAACCAAGAAGAAGGAGAAGAGATGTTACAGCTGAGTCTTCTATTTTAACAGAAATTGTTGAAAAAAGAAAATTAGAGGGTCGTCAATCTCCTCCAAAACAAAAGATTTTATCTCTTGAATACGATGAGCAATATGGCCCAATCAGATTGAACAAATATATAAGCAATGCCGGTGTTTGCTCTAGAAGAGAGGCTGATACCTTAATTGAATCTGGTTCTGTGACAGTAAATGGTGTTGTAGTAACCGAGATGGGAAGTAAGGTATTACCAACTGATGAAGTACGTTTTGGTGATAAAATCTTACAACGTGAAAAACCCGTTTATTTGGTTCTCAACAAACCTAAAGATTTCATCACAACCACTGATGATGAAAAAGATCGTAAACATGTTTTACAATTGGTTAAAGGTGCTTGTAAAGAGCGTGTTTATCCAGTTGGAAGACTTGATAAAAACACAACAGGTCTTCTTCTTTTTACTAATGATGGTGATTTGACTAAAAAATTGACACATCCAAAACATGAAGTGAGAAAAGTATATTACGCTGAATTAGACAAAAATTTATCCTTAAGTGATTTTGACCTTATTGTTAATGGATTAGAATTAGAAGATGGAGAAATCAAAGTTGATGATTTAGCTTATGTTGGAGCTACTAAAAAAGAGATTGGAATCACTATTCATTCCGGTAGAAACAGAATTGTAAGAAGAATCTTTGAACATTTAGGATATGATGTGGTTAAATTGGACCGTGTAGTTTTTGCAGGATTAACTAAAAAGGATCTTCCTCGTGGCGAATGGCGTTTTTTAACTTCCGCTGAGATCAATATTTTAAAGATGAGTGTAAAATCAAATTAATGAATACTAATTTTGCCTTGATTGGTGCAGCGGGTTATGTTGCACCAAGACATTTCAAAGCGATTAAAGAAACCGGCAATCAACTGATTGCAGTTTTAGACAAATCAGATAGCGTCGGGATTATAGATTCCTATTTTCCTGATGCAGCTCTTTTCTTAGAGACTGAACGTTTTGACAGGCATTTATATAGACTTTCCAAAGGTGGAATCGATACTGCAGTTCAGTATGTTTCCATCTGTTCTCCTAACTATTTGCATGATGCACATATCCGTTTAGCATTGAGGAATAACGCCCATGCTATTTGCGAAAAACCTGTGGTTCTCAATCCATGGAATATTGAAGGTTTATATGATATTGAAAAAGATACCGGTAAAAAAGTGTTTCATATTTTACAATTAAGGCACCATCCTTCTGTGGTTCAATTGCATGAATTGGTTAAAAATGCACCTCAAGATACCAAGTATGATATTGATTTGACTTACATAACCGGTAGAGGCAAATGGTATTATTATTCCTGGAAATCAGATATGGAAAAAGCGGGTGGAATCACAACCAATATTGGATCCCATTTTTTGGATATGTTAATTCACATTTTTGGAGAAGTTCAGGATTGTTCTGTTCATATCTCAACCCCTTCGATGGCTTCCGGTTATTTAGAACTTGAAAGAGCGAGGGTAAGATGGTTTTTAAGTATAGACGCTCAATACATTCCAAAAGCTATCAGAGATACCGGGAAGACCACCTATCGATCCATTTTAATCGATAATCAAGAGTTTGAATTTAGTGATGGGTTTACAGATTTACACACTCTTTCTTACGAAAAAATTCTTCAAAATGAAGGTTTTACGCTGAAAGATGCCTATCCTTACATTCAACTTTGCCATCAGTTAAGAACTCAAAAAACAGATCTTTCATTCGGAGAAAAACATCCATTTTTAACCGAATATCATATCATTTAACTTCAATTATGAAACAATATCTTGATCTTCTTCAACATATTCTTGATCATGGACAGTACAAAGCTGACCGAACAGGAACCGGAACTTATAGTGTGTTTGGATATCAGATGCGATTCGATTTATCGGAGGGGTTCCCTGCATTAACCACTAAAAAGCTCCATTTAAGATCGATTATCTATGAACTTTTATGGTTTCTTAGAGGGGAAAGCAATATTAAATATTTAAAAGATCACAATGTCTCTATTTGGGATGAGTGGGCTGATGAAGATGGAAACTTAGGGCCTGTTTATGGAAAACAATGGCGCAAATGGGAATGTGCAGATGGCACCGTGATAGATCAAATATCCAATTTAATTGCTCAAATCAAAAAAAATCCCGATTCCAGACGTTTGATTGTGAGTGCATGGAATGTTGCGGATATTGATCAAATGAAACTGCCTCCCTGTCACGTATTGTTTCAATTTTATATCAGCAATGGGGAGATCTCTTGTCAATTGTACCAAAGAAGTGCGGATGTATTCATTGGAGTACCATTTAACATTGCATCTTATGCTTTGTTATTGATGATGATTGCACAAGTATGTGATTTAAAACCAAAAGAGTTTATTCACACTTTTGGGGATGTTCATATCTATTCCAACCATGTGGAACAGGTTAAATTACAGTTAACGCGAACACCCAAGAAATTACCGATTATGAAGATAAATCCGAATGTAAAATCAATTTTTGATTTTCAGTTTGAGGACTTTGAATTAACCGAATACAATCCGGATCCTCATATTAAAGGGGACGTAGCCGTATAAAAAAAGGGAGTTCAAAACTCCCTTTTTTTATTTCGTAAAGATCACTGATTATTTAGTGCCTTTTTTAGTTTTAGTTGATGTCCCAACAGTAGTTTTGCCTTGTTCTTGAGCTTGTTTTAAGATTGCTTTTTGTTCGTCTGGGGTGTACTCATTTAAGTGTTTAAGTTTTTCTTCTAAAGTACGTTCAACCGGTTTAGTTGCAGGGGTAGTTTTAACTTCAGCTTTTGTAGTAGGTGCAGCTTTAGAATCTATAGCTTTTGTGTCTACTTTTTTCACTTCTTTAGTTACCTCTTTTTTCACTGGAGCAGGAGTTGCAGCAGGAGCTGGTTCTGGCGCTGGAGTTGGAGCTGGGGCAACTGTTTCTTGAGGAGCTGGTGTTGGTTCTGGAGTTGGTTCCGCTTTTTTACCGCAGGATACAAAAATAAGTCCGGATACTGCTAAAAACAAAAATAATTTTTTCATAGTTTTAAAATTTTGGGTTAATAATTTTCTATTTTCAATGCGCAAAGATACAAAATTCTAATACAAATAAACAAATACATAGATTTTTTTTTTAAACATCAGAAGTTTGAAAATAAAAAATTTGATGTATTTTTGCAGATGAAAAAATTAAAGACTAATCATCATATTATCAATAAATTTAATAAAGGAGGAAAAATTGTTAAAAGGTAGAAGTTTAATAGATCCCTCGGATTTTACACGTGAAGAGTTTCGTGAAATCTTTGATTTAGCTCACGAGATTATCAAAAATCCGGAAAAATTTAGCAAGAGTTGTGAAGGTAAAATCTTAGCAACTCTTTTTTATGAACCTAGTACCCGTACCCGTTTTAGTTTTGAAGCGGCTATGTTGCGTTTAGGTGGTCAGATTGTTGGATTTTCTGAACCCAATTCCAGCTCTGTTTCTAAAGGGGAAAGTATCTCTGATACGATCAGAACGATTGAATGTTATGCGGATATTGCGGTTATGAGACACCCTAAGGAGGGAGCTCCCAGAGTAGCTAGCCTTTCTGTTGACTTTCCTGTTATCAATGCCGGTGATGGTGGACATCAACACCCAACCCAAACATTAACCGATATTTTAACGGTTGAAAGATTAAAAGGGAATGTTGAGAATAAAGTGTATGGTTTCTGTGGTGACTTGAAGTTCGGAAGAACGGTTCACTCCTTAATCAAATTCTTAAGTAATTATGAAGGTGTGCGTTTCATTTTAATCTCTCCTGAAGAATTGAGAGTTCCTGAATATGTCCGCGAAGAGATCATGATGAAAAAGAATGTTCCTTTTGTGGAAGTAGAAAAAATGGAACCTTATTTAGGTGAAATCGATTTCCTTTACATGACTCGTGTTCAAAGAGAACGTTTCTTTAACGAAGAGGATTATATTCGTTTAAAAGATAAATTCATTTTAGATAGTGAAAAGATGAAATATGCAAGTCCTGAAACTTATGTTTTACATCCACTACCTAGAGTTAATGAGATCAGTATTGAAGTGGATAACGATCCAAGAGCCCAATATTTCCAACAAGCTAAAAATGGAATGTATGTGAGAATGGCTCTCATTTTAAAACTTTTAGGAATATATTAAAATTTAAAATCATGTTAGAGATTACCAGTATTGAAAAAGGGATCGTCATTGACCATATTCCAGCAGGTTACGGAATAAAATTGTTTAACCTACTTAAATTAGAAAAAGCAGATTATACTGTTGCATTGATTATCAATGCTTTCAGTGATAAAATGGGAAAAAAAGATATCATTAAAATCAATAACAAAATTCAATTAGATGTTGAATTCCTTGGTTTGATTAATGCTGATATTACCATCAATATCATCGAAGACGGAAAAATAGTGAAAAAAGTAAGACTTACTGTCCCTGAAAAAGTTACCAATGTTATCAAATGTAAAAATCCTAGATGTGTCACCTCTGTTGAATCTAATATTGATCATATTTTCCATCTTGTAGATAGAGAAAAAAGATCATACAGATGTGAATATTGTGATGATATCATAATTCCTTATTCAAAGTAATTCAAGTAAAGTTACTTTTTATATCTTTTTTATAAAACAATATTTTCCTGATATACTGTTATTTAGTCTATTATTTACACTCAATAACAGTATATTTTGTAGGTATAATATTAACAATGAAATGTTTATTAATATTTTTTTTAAAAATGAAAAAATATGAAGGTTTTTCATTAATTTTGCTGATTATCATTCACTCAACTCATGAAACTATTTAAAACCATCCTTCGTGTTGTTCTGGTTTTATCCATCATTGTGTTTACTATTCTTGCCATTATCAACCGGCAGAATCGTAGTTGCAGTGGCGTTGAGGTTTCCATTGATTACAAAGGGGAAAATAATATTCTTTCTGAACAGGATATTGTTCAGTTGATTTCTTCCGCTCACATTAAAACAACTAACCAAAAGCTAAAGTCGATCCCCCTTGAAAAAATTAAAAAAGTGCTTAATGAGGAGATCTACATCAAAAAAATTAATAAAATCTATTTCTCCGGCACTAAACTTATGGTGGATGTTACCCTTCGGGAAATGTTGCTCCATGTTTTCCCTTTAAATCAATCCCCTTTCTTTGTTGACATGGATGGTGTTATGATCCCAAACTCAGCAAAAATTAAAGAAAAACTAATCATCGTGAATGGCTCCCTGAATACTCATTACAAACAACTTGAAAAAATATCAACGAAAGAACCTGTTTTAAATTCAATATATCAAATCGCAGCTAAAATTAAAAACGACCC